>JAFAUV010000439.1 GCA_019243075.1 Bradyrhizobium sp. | reverse complement strand
TCGTCATTGCCGGGCTTGACCCGGCATCCATCACTTGGGAAGAGCCCATCTTTTGCTGATGCGCGGGAAGCCGGCGCATGAGGAGCTAGTCTTTATCGTCGCTCCCGCACCAGCCGCAACAGCTCCTCGCCGTAATGCTCGAGCTTCTTGTCGCCGATGCCCGGCACATGGCGCAATTCGTCGAGCGTGGTCGGCCACGCGCGCACGATGCCGTCGATGGTCGAATCGTGCAGCACCACATAGGCGGGCACGCCGCGCTCGCGGGCGACGTTGGAGCGCCAGGTCCGCAGCCGCGTGCGCAATTCGGGATCGACGTCGCCCTGCGCGGCGGTCGAAGCGTGGGCAGGGTCGCCACGCCGGGACTTGGTCCTGGTGGCGCGGATGCGCGTGCCGGGCGTCTGCTCGCGCAACATCACCCCGGTCTCGCCCTTCAGCACCCCGCGCGCGGTCTCGGTGAGTTTCAGTGCCCCATAGGCCTCGCTGTCGGCGCGAAGATGCCCCATCGCCACGAGCTGGCGCAGCACGGCGCGCCACTGCTTTTCGTTGAGCTCGCGGCCGACGCCGAACACCGACAATTTGTCATGCCCGAACTCACGCACCCGCTCGGTCGGCCGGCCGAGCAGCACGTCGATCAGGTGCATGGCGCCGAAGCGCTGCCCGGTGCGATAGACGCAGGACAAAAGTTTTTGCGCGACGATCTTGCCGTCGTACACCAGCGGCGGCGACAGGCAGTTATCGCAATTGCCGCAACTGGCGGCATGAACGGTTTCGCCGAAATAGTCGAGCAGGCGGCCGCGCCGGCAGTGCACGCTTTCCGCGAGCGCCACCAGTGCGTCCAGCTTGCCGATAGAAACTCGCTTGAACGCGTCCGAGCCGGTCGATTCGTCGATCATCCGCCGCTGCTGCACGATGTCCGAGAGGCCGAAGGCCATCCAGGCCGTGGCGGGCTTGCCGTCGCGCCCGGCGCGGCCGGTCTCCTGGTAATAGGCCTCGATGCTTTTCGGCAAATCGAGATGCGCGACGAAACGCACGTCGGGCTTGTCGATGCCCATGCCGAAGGCGATGGTGGCCACCATCACGATGCCGTCCTCGTTGATGAACCGATCCTGATGCCGCGCCCGCACGGCGGCATCGAGGCCCGCGTGATAGGGTAGCGCCGGAATGCCCGCCTCGCTCAGGCCGGCCGCGATGTCCTCGACCTTGGCGCGCGACAGGCAATAGATGATTCCGGCGTCGCCGGCGTGGCGCTCGGCGATGAAGGCCTTCAGTTGTGCCGGCCCGTTCTGCTTCTCGACGATCTCGTAGCGGATGTTGGGCCGATCGAAGCTCGCGACGAATTGCGGCGCGCCGGCGAGCGCCAGCCGTTCGACGATCTCCTTGCGCGTCATTGCATCGGCGGTCGCGGTGAGCGCGATGCGCGGCACGTCGGGGAAGCGCTCGGCCAGCGCCGAGAGACCGACATATTCCGGGCGGAAATCATGCCCCCATTGCGACACGCAATGCGCCTCGTCGATCGCGAACAGCGCGATGTTCGCCTGCGCGAGCAGCGACAGGCAGCGCGGCGTCAGGAGACGCTCGGGCGCGACATAGAGCAGGTCGAGATCGCCGGCGATCAGTCGCCGCTCGACTTCGGAGGCTTCCTCGAACGACAGCGTGGAGTTGAGCACCGCGGCATTGACGCCGGCTTCGACCAGGGCCGCGACCTGATCGCGCATCAGCGCAATCAGGGGCGAGACTACGATGCCGCAGCCTTCGCGCAGCAGTGACGGCAACTGATAGCACAGCGACTTGCCGCCGCCGGTCGGCATCAAGACCAGGCAATTGCCGCCGTCCGTCACGTGACGTACGATCTCTTCCTGCGCACCGCGAAAGGCGCTGAGGCCGAACACGGAGTTGAGCAAGGCAAGTGCCTCACGGGTGACGGGCGCATCGCTGCGGGCCGAGGCATCGGCGGGGACAGGCATTTGGATTCGGCTGTTCGAAGAGGCCCGGACAGTAGAGGCACGACCCTGGCAAGTCCATTGCGGATTCAAGCAAAATTCGCGCTGCTTGGCGGCTAAGCCCCGACGCGCCGCAGCGCTTCCGCCACCGTGACGATCGGCAGCTTGCGCCTGGTCGCGGCGGCGAGCGCGTGGCGCAGCAGTCGCGGCGTGCAGCCATAGGGGCTCGGTTTTGCCGCGACGTCGTGACCATAGAAGATGAGCCAGCCGCCGCACCCGAGGGCCTTGTCGAAGGCGCCATCGATGCCGCTGGCATCGATATGGGCGTTGATCAGCGGCATTGCACGCAGGAAATGCAGGTCGATGCTGCCGCTGTTGATCCCAGGTAGGACGGCGCGCGCCGAGCGGAATGTGCCGGCGAGCTGGCGCTTGCGCGCTACCGACGCATACCCGTAGGGGTGTGCGAAGTTTTCCAGGCGGATGGAAGAATCCAGTCCTTCGAAAAAGCGGCGGTTCAGCTCGATCTCCTCCGCCATCGTGTCCGCATCGAGGTCGGTGGTGCGCCGGTGCGAGAAGGTGTGGCAGGCGATTTCATGGCCCTTGCCATGAAGGCGGATGATGTCGTCGGCGCCGGCGGCGGCCCACTGGCCGGACCACTGATTGAGCAGGCCGCCGGAGACATAGAACGTGGCGCGTCCGCCATGCTCCTCGATCATCGGCGCGCCGGCGCGCGCGGCACTGTCCGGTATGTCGTCGAATGTGAAGCTCACCATTGGCGCCTCGCCGGACAATACCATCGGCGTGGCATAAAGATGCCGGGCCAGCCGGTTGGAGGCGCGCGCCTTGATCGCGGACCAGCGGGTGCGCATGGGTGTTGTTACTTTCGAACGGTCTCGGGCGGAAGGGTCCGCGCCTCGTGTCCAAGGAAATCGAGCCAGTTACGGAACAGGGTGGTGGCCGCGCCGCCCGCCGGAACGCCGGGGCGCAGCGTCAGGCCGGGAAGCTCGGCGGCAAGCTCGGGCCTGCGATGAGCGCGCGCGCGTGCCTCGAAGGCAGCGAGCACCTGTTCGGTCGCGGCATCGAAATAGGCGACGGGTATCGCGGGATAGGCGCTCCGTTCGCCAGCAAGAAAGCGCGCGATATCGCGCATATATTCCCGTTGCAGGCACAGCGCATCATATTCCGGATGGCCCTGGAAAAAAATGAAGCGGCTCGCCTCGTTGCGCGAGAAGCTGTCGACCCCGGCCTGTTCCGAATGTGTCAGCAGCTGATAGCCATGGGCGATGAGATCGCTTTCACGCACCTCGTTGAGGCGCGAATGCGAGACCTTGAACGACGGCGGTAGATCGTTGGTGAGCCAATCGTCGCCCGTCCTGGCGCAATCATAGACGCCGGAGCATTTCTGCGGCAGCTGCCGTCGCTTGATTCCGTCCAGATGCAGCACCGCGGCATGTGCGGCGAGACACGACCAGATTGTCGAGCGCGTGTTGGTCCTCGCCCACTCGACGAGGTCGATGAACTCGCGCCAATAGGGCTCTTGCGGCAGGGTTGTCGCGAGCGGCTCGGCGCCCGTGACGATCAGCCCATCGATATGCAGGCGCCCAAGCTCGGCGATATCGACATATTCCTTCTCGATGTAATCCCTGGCGGGTTTGGAACGGACCACCGTCGGCAGCGCCAGACAATGGAAGCGGATACGGGTCTTGCCGGCGGCCGACTGCACCAGCCGCATGAACTGCCGCTCGGTCGCCTTCAGCGCGCTGTCGGGCATGTTGTTGATCAGCGCGACCGTAAGTTCGCCTTCGCGCTCGGCCTCGTTCTGCGCCGGCGCCAGCGCGGGACTTGCGATCGGTCTGTCGAGCGGCAGCGCCATGTTCGCTTCTCGTTGAAAATTATTCCGCCGCCTGCAGCGAGGGCTGCGCGGTCGCCTTCGAAAGCGCCTGCTCGATGTCCTCGATGATGTCGCAGATGTGCTCGATGCCGATCGAGAGGCGGATGGTCTCCGGCAGCACGCCGGCCATGCGCTGCTGCTCCGCCGACATCTGGCGATGCGTGGTCGATGCCGGGTGGCAGGCGAGCGACTTGGCATCGCCGATATTGACGAGCCGGGTGATCAGCTTCAGCGAGTCATAGAAGGACTTGCCGGCTTCCATGCCGCCCTTGATGCCGAAGGTGAACAGGGAGGAGGAATTGCCGTTCAGATATTTCCGCGCCAGCGCGTAATACGGGCTGTCGGGGAAGCCGGCGTAATTGACCCAGGCGACGCGCCGGTCGTTGCGCAGGAATTCCGCGACCTTGCGTGCGTTCTCGACATGGCGCTCGACGCGCAGCGCCACCGTCTCGATGCCCTGCAGCAGCAGGAAGGCGTTGAACGGCGACAGCACCGAGCCCATGGTGCGCTGATAGACGCTGCGCGCGCGCTCGATATAGGCTTTCGGGCCGAAGCGGTCGGCATAGACGAGGCCGTGATAGGACGCGTCGGGATTGTTGAAGGCCGGGAAGCGGTCTGCATGGCTCTTCCACGGAAAACGGCCGGAATCGACGATGGCGCCGCCGAGCGTTGTGCCGTGGCCGCCGAGGAATTTCGTCAGCGAATGGACCGAAATGTCGGCGCCGTATTCGAACGGCCTCAGCAGGATCGGGGTGGCGACCGTGTTGTCGACGATCAGCGGCACGCCGTTGCGATGCGCGACCTTGGCCAGTGCCTCGATATCGCAGATATTGCCGGCGGGATTGCCGATGGTCTCGGCGAACACCGCCTTGGTATTCTCGTCGATCAGCCGCTCGATCGCGTCGGGCTGGTCGCTGTCGGCGAAACGTCCGCCGATGCCCTGCCGCGGCAGTACATGGCCGAGCAGCGTATGCGTCGTGCCGTAGAGTTGCGGCACCGACACGATATTGCCGCCGCCATCGGCGACATTGACGAAGGCGAAATGCAGCGCGGCCTGGCCGGTTGCGACCGCGAGCGCGCCGACGCCGCCTTCCAGGTCGGCGATGCGTTTTTCGAGCACCGACGTCGTCGGATTGGCGATGCGGCTGTAGCGGAAACCATCGGCTTCGAGATTGAACAGCGCGGCACCATGATCGGCGCTGTCGAACGCGTAGGCGACGGTCTGGTAGATCGGGACGGCGACGGATTTGGTGGTCGGATCGGGCTCGTAGCCGCCGTGAATGGCGATCGTCTCGTTGCGCATCGTCGACTCCGCGAATGGGCGCGATCGCATTCCTTGCAAATGCGCTTGTGCCCTTCGTTGATTAGAGGCGAGGTGTAAAACGAGCAATAATTCGCGTCTAGATTGACGAAATAACCCTAATGAAATGCGGTTAATTCAATAAAATGCGACGTAAAAGCTGATCGGTTCATCAACCGACCTATCAGGGTCTAGTTACGCGACCGCGCGACGCACTTGCTCGCCGATCTGCGACAACGCCAGGCGCGCCTGCGGCAAGACGGCGCCCATCGCAAGGAAATTATGGATCATGCAGTCATGGCAGACATGTTCGACATCGACGCCGGCGGCGAGCAGTTTCCGCGCATAGGCGTTGCCTTCGTCGCGCAGGGGGTCGAACTCGGCGGTATGGATGATCGCGGTCGGAAGGCCTTTCAGGTCGCCCGCGCGGAGCGGCGAGATCCTGATATCGGCGACGTCGGCACCTTGCGGCAGATAGTCGGCGAGGTCGGCCTCCAGCGTCGCACGATGGATCAGAAGATCCTCGGCGAACTGCTCGCGCGAGGGCGAAATTTCCTCGAAATCGAGCACCGGGCAGATCAGGCACTGCGCCGCTATCGCAAGCCCGGCCTGGCGTTGGGCGTGGTGGCAGACCACCGCGGCAAGCGTGGCGCCGGCGGAATCGCCGCCAACGACCAGCCTTTGCGCATCGATGCCGAGCGCGGACGCATTGCGCGCAACGAATTCGGTCGCGGCGATCGCGTCCTCGACCGCGGCCGGGAATTTGTGCTCGGGTGCGAGGCGATAATCGACCGAAACCAGCCGGCAGCCGGTCGCGTCCGTCAGCGCCGCGGCCAGCCGGTCATGGGTGTCGATGCTGCCGGCCACCATGCCGCCGCCATGGAAGAAGACAAAGCCCGGTAGAGCGCTGCCGTCATCGCGCGCCGGCACATAGAGGCGGTAGCGGATGTCGCCGGCGGGGCCGGGAAAGCTGCTGTCGGTTGCTGCGACATTGGCGGCCTCGGCGCGGGCAAACTGCATCAGTTTAGCGAGCGATGCCCGTCGCTCGCTGATGGTGGGCCGCGTCCGCGCGGCGGAAGTGGCCGCGGCCATCATGGCCAGGAATCGCTTGGCGAGGGGATCGAGTGGCATGACGGTTCCGGAGTTAGCCAAACAACCTTACCATGGCCGCCGATATCCGGTGAACCGACGGGCGAGCTGGCTCGGGATGAAATCCGCGGGCGAGGCGCGACGGTCATTTGGGCGGCGATTGCGCGGGGTGCGGGAAGCCGTATCGGGATTGGCGCAGACCGAGTGATTTTCGGCGGGAAGTCTCCTTTGTCGCTTCGCGCGCCATGACGATGCAGAGAACTAAGGCCCGTACAGTACGAGCTCGGTATCGCTGAGGTCGGCCAGCCGCGGCCGGTGCGGGCCTTTGCAATATTTGCGGCCGCGCTTTTCCGTGTAGAAGCCGGCCATGCCTTCGACCGGGCCGTTGGCGTCGAAGAACACCGAAACCTTGCCCCGCCGCAGCAGCGCTTTGCCGATCGCGCCGGCGCAGGCCACGTAGTCGGCGACATCGCGGCAATAGATCAACTGCATCGCCGGCGGCGAGATCCAGCCGCGGCGGATGCGCATCGGCAGCAGCACGAAGGGCATCACATGGGTTGCCGTGCGGCAGACCAGGCTGAGGCAACCATACGCCGCATGCCGCGCCAGCAGCTCCAGCTCGGTCGCGGGAAGGCCGGCGATCTCCAACGTATCGGCGGCGACGATCTCGCTCGTGATGCCGGGCGCGGACCGCGCCAGCAGCGGAAACGAGAAGAACAGCCCCTTGCAATAGGCGCTAAAACCCTGGGCTTCGATGATCGGCCAGGTCCAGGCGGCCGGGCTGATGTTGAAATAGGTGACCTCATTGCGGCGCTGTGCCATCTTGGTCAGCATCGGGGCGTAATTGCGGAACGCCGGCTCGACATACCAGCTCGACAAATTGCAGTGGATCGTAAGCTCGCCGTCGCACCGGCGCCGCGTGTAGAGCAGGAGCAGCACGCCTGCCGGCGCGCCTTCGCGATCCAGCATATAGCCGAACCGGGGATAGCCCTCTGGCACGTCGCGCCGCGCCGCCTGACGCCGCAACCCTTGCATCCAGTAGTCGCGCGAACGCCCGGCAAAGCCGCGCGTCAGGAGATCGGCGACGCGATCGAGATCGGCCTCGCGGATTTCCCGGCAGCGGATTTGTGCCATCGGCGCGTTCAAGGTCGTCCCGAATCCAGCGTCACCGCCGGCCTTCGCCATCGGCGCTCGCAGACGCGGCCACGCCCAGCGCTTCGCGAATCCCGGCCGGCCAGGCGGCGAGATCGGTGCCATGGGTATGGAACATCGCGACCGCCAGCCGGTCCATGCCGAAAGCGACGCAACCGGTATGAGCCGGCTCGCCATTGGCGTCCTGGATGCCCCAGGTCGTGCCGAAATGCGCCTGGTGATAGTTGAAGCTCATGCAGGCGGTCGGCTTGTCTTCCGAGCGCAGCGGCACCAACAGCTCGAATTTCAGCGACTGCTGCTTCTGGCTCACCGCCCTCATCTGGCCGACGCGGCCGAAGAAGGGATCGCTGGCATCGTCGATGCGGAAGGCGAGGCCGAGATCGCGCGCGATCGCCTGCGCCTTCACCATCCAGCGGCCGCGAAAATCCAAGACGTCGTCGGGCGTGCCGATGCGGACATATTCGCGCATGCGGAACGATTGCAGGCGGTCGAGATGCTGCGACGGCTCGCGGCGGAAACAATCGGCTGCGACGTCGAAGCGCAGCCCGCCCCTTGGAAGTCGACCGCGGGCGGCCGCGATCGGATAGACGGGGTAGCAGGCGGCCGGCGACAGCACGAGGTCGGCCGGCGACAGCGACGCGGTCCAGTCCCCGCCGGCTTCAAACCGGCTCACCGCGGCGTTGATCTCGCGCTCGCTGCCGTGCAGTCCGCAGACGCAGCCGAGCAGGTTCGGGAAACTCTTCAGGTAGCCCGACTTCTCGAGCTGGGCGCGGCTCATGACCGGCGGAAACCGCATCACCTCGGTGTTCGGCTCGCGGTTGCGCGTGATCAGCGCGGCGAGGCGCTCGACCACGTCCTCGTAGAGCGCGGTGCGGGCATAGACGCCGTCGGCGCCCATCTCGTGGAACAGGCGGTCGGCGAGATGGTCCAACGGATCGGCGCATCGCGGCGCAAGCTCGGGCGATTCGGTGCGAATCGGGGCATTCATCGCTGGTCTTCCTGTCATCTGCTTTTGCTGTTTTCAATCGCGCAAAGAGCTGGGCACGCCGCTCATCAGGCTCGAACTGGCGATGTTGGAAAGAATGCGTTCGTTGTTGATCATCAGCGGCGCCGACAGCACGTCGCGGAGCAGCCGGCCGACCGAGAACTCGCCGTCATTGCGATAGCCGGCGAGGCCGCAGGCGCGCATCGCGCTCATCACCGTCTGCACCGCGAGCTCGGAAGCCTCCACCTTGAGCAGGTTGATCGAGGACTGGAAATCGATCGCCGACAGCGCCCGCTCGTCGTGCTCGCGGCCGGCGTAGTTGTCGAGATTGGCCGATATGAGCGCGCGCAGCTTTGTCAGCGACATCTTGGCCGCGGTGAAATGCGCCGCGCCCGGCGGCATCTGGCCACCCGCGCCGCGAGCGGCCTTCCGGATGAAGCGCTGGGCGCGGTCGGCCGCCGCGGCGGCGATGCCGGCCCAGACCGAAGACCAGCACAGATGCGCGACCGGCGTCATGGTGTGCGCATGGATCTTTTCATAGGGTTCGGGGAACACCTGTTCGGCGGAGGCTTTTGCCTTGAGCTCGAAGCCGGCGCTGCAGGTGCCGCGCATGCCGAGCGTCTCCCAGGCGAGGCTGCGCTGCAGCGTGTAATTCTCTTTGGTGAGCGCGAGCAGCACCTGGTCGGAGGCGGCCGCATCGCTGTTGCGGCGGGCGATGGTGACGATGCCGTCGGCCTCGGCGCCGTAGGAAATCACGGTGGCATTGCGGACGAGCGAAATCTCGTCGTGGTGCTGCTCGACCGCGGCGGCCGAGCAGCGGATGTTGCCACCATTGTTGCCTTCCGTCGTCGAGGAGGCGAGCAGCAGCTGCTCGGAGGCGACGCGGCGCATCAGCGCCTCGTGATATCTGCTGCCGTTGCCGTGACGGACCAGGCAGGCCACCTTGGTCTGGTGCATCGCAAAGATCATCGCGGCCGACGAGCAGGCGCGGCCCAGCGTGTAGCACATCTCGGCAATGTCGTGGATCGAGGCGCCGAAGCCGCCGAACTCGACCGGGATTTGCGCCCCCAGAAGCTTGCGGTCGCGCGCCGCATCGATCGCGGCTTTCGGAAAGCGCCCCGTCTGATCGATCTCTTCGGCTTCGGCCGCGGCCGCCGCGGCGACCGTCGCGGTGCGCTCGGCAAAGGTGAGGCCGCGGTCAAGCAGCGAGGCTTCGCGCCTTTCGTTCCGATGACGAAAATTCGCTTCCTGAATGTTCATGGCCGCCGTCTCCGGGATCGATCGGGATGCAACTCCGCCGTCGGCTGGATCGCGATGCCCCGCGGTGCCCCGTGATTGCACCGCAGGCTATGGTTTTAATTCAAATGCGTCGATGAAATTCAGGGTAAACGATCTCGATTCAAGATCGACGGTTAACCCGTCGTATTTCGAAAGGCGCGTTTTTCCGCGGCGGCGTTAGCGTTAAAATGAGAAGCGTGATTTACGGGACGTCGTCGCTACGGTTTTTCAACATTGCAGGCGCTATAGGACGAGGGCCCGGGCACATCGCGCCACAGCGCAACGGGACTGGAAGGTTTGGCATGCACGCCGCAAACGACATTCGGGGCCGCATCGTTGCTCTGGTGGGATCGATTCTCGAACGGAATGCCATCACGGCCGAGATTGCACCCGACACCAGGCTGGTCGATGCCGGGCTGACCTCGATGGACATGGTCAATCTCATGCTCGGCGTCGAAGCCGAATTCGATTTCATGATCCCGCAGGACGAGATCACGCCGGAGAATTTCCGCTCGGTGGAAACGCTGGAGCGGCTGGTGGCCGGCCAGCTCGCGCCGGCCACGTAAGCCACGCCACTTCCGCTATCGCTTCGTGCTTCCTGTTCCAAATTCGCCTCAAAACTGGCATAGCTCAAACCCTGCCCAGTGGGGTGAGCATGGCAAAAGCGGTTCTAGGCATCATCGGCGGTTCCGGCATTTACGACCTGCCGGGTCTGGAAAATGCGCAGGAGGAGGCGATTCGCAGCCCCTGGGGCGAACCGTCGGCGCCGGTGCGCCATGGCAGCATCGCCGGCCTGCCGATCGTATTCCTGCCGCGGCATGACAAGGGCCATCGGCTCTCGCCCTCCGACATCAATTATCGCGCCAATATCGACGTGCTGAAGCGCGCCGGCGTCACCGACCTGATCTCGCTGTCGGCCTGCGGCTCGTTCCGGGAAGAGCTGCCGCCCGGCACCTTCGTGCTGGTGGACCAGTTCGTCGACCGCAACCACAAGCGCGAGAGCTCGTTCTTCGGCAAGGGCTGCGTGGCGCATGTGTCGATGGCGCATCCGGTCTCGCCGCGGCTGCAGCTTCATCTGGCGGCCGCCGCCGAGGCCGAGGGCATCGCCATGGCGCGCGGCGGCACCTATGTCTGCATGGAGGGGCCGCAATTCTCCACCTATGCGGAGAGCATGACCTACAAGATCTCTGGCTATTCCGTGATCGGCATGACCAACATGCCCGAGGCAAAGCTCGCGCGCGAAGCCGAGCTTTGCTACGCCACGGTCGCGATGGTGACCGATTTCGATTGCTGGCACCCGGACCACGACGCGGTGACGGTGCAGGACATCATCCGCGTGCTGACGTCGAATGCCGACAGGGCCAAAGCGCTGGTAGCGCGGCTCGCCAGGGATTTTCCGCGCGAGCACGAAGCCTGCCCGATCGGCTCCGACCGCGCGCTCGACACCGCGTTGATCACTGCGCCCGAGGCGCGCGATGCCGAGCTGCTCAAGAAGCTCGATGCGGTCGCAGGGCGCGTGCTGGGGCTCAAGGCGGCAACCGAGATCGGCGTGCCATGAAGGTTGATGGCAGGCACTTTCGCAGCATCTGGCGTTCGGCGGACGGCTGGTCGGTCGATGTCATCGACCAGCGCCGCCTGCCCCATGAATTGGTGATTTCGAAGCTGACCAACGTGGCCGAGGCGGCCGAAGCCATCCGCTCCATGGTCGTGCGCGGTGCGCCGCTGATCGGTGCCACGGCCGCCTACGGCATGGCGCTCGCCATGCGCGATGACAAGTCCGATGTGGCGATCGAGCGCAGCTATCTGAGGCTGTTCGGGACCCGGCCGACGGCGATCAATCTGAAATGGGCATTGGATGAAATGCGCCGCGTGCTGCGCCCGCTGCCGCCTTCGGCGCGCTCGGACGCCGCCTATGCCCGCGCCGACGACATCGCGGAGGAAGATGTCGTCATCAACCAGGGCATCGCCAGATGCGGGCTGGCGCTGATCGAGGCCATCGCGGCGAAGAAGCCAGGCGAAGTCGTCAATGTGCTGACCCATTGCAATGCCGGCTGGCTGGCGACGGTCGATTGGGGCACGGCGACGGCACCGATCTATCTCGCGCATCAGCGCGGCATTGCCGTCCATGTCTGGGTCGACGAGACCCGCCCGCGCAACCAGGGCGCTGCGCTCACCGCCTGGGAGCTCGGCCATCATGGCGTGCCGCACACCGTGATATCGGACAATGCCGGCGGCCACCTGATGCAGCATGGCAGGGTCGATCTCGTCATCGTTGGTACCGACCGCGTCGCCGCCAATGGCGACGTCTGCAACAAGATCGGCACCTATCTGAAGGCGCTCGCCGCCAGCGACAATGGCGTGCCGTTCTATGTGGCGCTGCCGTCGCCGACCATCGATTTCTCCGTGGCCGACGGGCTCGCGCAGATACCGATCGAGCAGCGCGGCGGGGAAGAAGTGACGCATATGACCGGCCGCACCGAGGACGGCCGGATCGAGACGGTTCGGATCGTGCCGGAGGGATCGCCGGTCGCCAATTACGGCTTTGACGTCACGCCGGCGCGGCTGGTGAGCGGGCTCATCACCGAACGCGGCGTGCTGAAGGCGGACCGCGCCTCGCTTGCCGCCGCCTTCCCCGAGCGGATTGCGAGCGCGGCGGAGTAGGCTTGCTTCGTCAGTGCGAGCGAAGTTCCTTCGTCATGACCGGGCATGACCAGCCTCAATCAGCGCAGCCTCAGTCCCGTCGCCGCCTCGAGCTCCGCCAGCGCCTGCTGCGCCGTCACCACCTTGATCGTGGTCATGCCCATCTCGCGCGCGGGCTTCAGGTTGACGCCGAGATCGTCGAGATAGACGCATCGTTTTGGATCAACCTTCAGCGCTTCGATCATCATTTTGTAGATGCGCGGATCGGGCTTTCGCAGGCCGATCTTGGCGGATTCGATGATGTGGTCGAACATCGCCATCACTTCGGCGACATAGAGCGAGCGACCGCTCGTGCTGCCGATGGCGTTGGCCGGAAGATTGTTGGTGATGCAGCCGGTCCTGCATTGCGCCCTGACCCGCTTCAGTGCTTCCACCATCTCCGGCCGCAGCTCGCCCTGCAGCAGCGGCAGCACGTCCCTGCCGCGGACCTCCGCGCCGAATGCGCGCGATTCGATCGCGAACAGTTCGTCGAAGGTCTCGACATCGACCTCGGCGCGCTCGAATTTCGCCCAGGCGTTTTCCAGATGATTGGCGGCGTTGGTGCGGCGGATGATGTCAATGGGAAATCCGCGCTCCTTTTCAAACCGCGCAAAGGCCTCGAACGGCGAGGTGGTCAGGACCCCGCCGAAATCCCAGATCACCGCCTCGATCATCCCACCCTCGCCATGAAGTGCGCCGCGAACCGGCTAACACGCGCGACGCATCGAAGCCAGCCTTGATCGCGTCTTGGCGGCGGCGCGGGCCATGGGGGCTTGCGCCCGAGCTGCTTGCGCATGATCTTGCCGGAAGATCGCTGCCCGTTTTGCCGGGATCATGCGACGGCTGGAATCAAACGTTGTTTGATTGTCGCGGCCGCTCGAACGCGAGCTTGACCACAACAGCCATTGCGTTCACCCTGCGCCAAGCGCCAGGAAAACAAGATGAACGTAGAAGCCGCCCGCAGGACATTCGCATCCGCCACGCTGCCAACCGAGCATTTCGACGTGCTGATCGTCGGCGCCGGCATTTCCGGCATCGGCAGCGCCTATCATCTGCGG
>JAFAUV010000324.1 GCA_019243075.1 Bradyrhizobium sp. | reverse complement strand
AATCCCTTGATCAGCGTATCGATCTCGCTCGACGTGGTCCCCGGCCGCACCTTGGTGAGCGCCTCACGCAGCGAGGGCAGTTTCGCCGCCGGCACGACCGCGTCGGCAAAGCGGGCATAGATCGCGTCCGGCCCGCTCATGGTCTGGCCGGTCAGGCCGAAATAGGTGCCGATCTCGCCCGGTGAATGCGACAAAAGCCAGGTCCCGCCGACATCGGGAAAGAAGCCGAGGCCCACTTCGGGCATCGCGAGTTTGGTGCGATCGGTGACGACGCGATGGCGGCCGTGCGCCGACAGCCCGACGCCGCCGCCCATGACGATGCCGTCCATGAAAGCAACATACGGCTTCGGAAACTTCGCGATGCGGGCGTTGAGGATGTATTCCTCGCGCCACAGGATCTTGCCGAGATCGCCGCCAAGCTTCGAACTCTCATAAAGCGCGCGGATGTCGCCGCCGGCGCACAGGCCGCGCTCGCCCGCACCTTCCAGCACGAGCGCGGAGACTTCCGGATCGGCCTCGAAGGCGTCCAGCGCCTTGTCGATGTCGCGGAACATCTCCAGCGTCACCGCATTGATCGCCTTCGGGCGGTTCAGCCTGATGACGCCGGCCGCGCCTTCGCGCCGCACGATCAGATCGGGCTCGGCGACCACGCTCGCATCCGTCATCGCGCGCCCTCGATCAGCTTGCGTGCCACGATCAGCCGCATGATCTCGTTGGTGCCTTCGAGAATCTGGTGCACGCGCAGATCGCGCACAATCTTCTCGATGCCGTATTCGCTGAGATATCCATAGCCGCCGTGCAATTGCAGCGCTTGGTTGGCAACCTCGAAGCCGACATCGGTGCCGAAGCGCTTGGCCATGGCGCAGAGCATGGTCGCCTCGGCATCCCTACGATCGAGCGCAGCCGCCGCGCGCCACAGCAAGCTGCGCGCCGCCTCGAGCTCAATCGCCATGTCGGCAAGCCGAAATTGCAGCGCCTGGAATTCGTCCAGCCGTTTGCCGAAGGCCCTGCGCTCTTTCATGTAGTCGCGGGCCTTGTCGAGCGCATTTTGTGCTCCGCCAAGAGAACAGGCCGTGATGTTGAGGCGCCCGCCGTCGAGCCCGGCCATCGCGATCTTGAAGCCGATACCCTCCTCGCCCAGCCTGTTGGCAATCGGCACGCGCGCATCTTCAAAGATCACGGCGCGCGTCGGCTGCGCGTTCCAACCCATCTTGCGCTCGTTGTTGCCGAACGAAACTCCCGGGGTGCCGTCCTCCACCACCAGCGTCGAGATGCCGCCGGGGCCCTCGCCACCGGTGCGGACCATCACCACATAGAGATCGCCGCCGCCGGCGCCGGAGATGAACTGCTTCTGGCCGTTCAGCACGTAATGATCGCCGTCGCGCACCGCCCGGGTGCGCAGCGCCGCCGCGTCCGAACCGGAGTTCGGCTCGGTCAGGCAATAGCTCGCGATCAGGTCCATGGTGCAGAGTTTCGGCAGCCAGTTCCGGCGCTGGGCATCGCTGCCGAAGGCATCGATCATCCAGGACGCCATGTTGTGGATGGAGATGAACGCCGAAATGGTCGGACAGCCCGTCGCCAGCGCTTCGAAGATCAGCGCCGCGTCGAAGCGCGTCAGCGCGGAGCCGCCGACGTCGTCACGGATGTAGATGCCGCCGATGCCGAGCTTGGCGGCCTCGCGCATCACTTCGACCGGGAAGTGCTTGTCCTCGTCCCAGCGCAGTGCATGTGGCGCGATCTTGTCGGTGGCGAACTGGCGCGCCATCTCGCGAACCGCAATCTGGTCCTCGTTGAGCGTGAACTGCATGCGTCAGATCGCCACCACCGGGCCGAACTCGCAATGACGGATCGTGTCGGTCAATTCATCGTCGGAATCGAAAACTCCGCGCCCTCCTTGACGCCGGACGGCCAGCGCGAGGTCACCGTCTTGGTCTTGGTGTAGAAGCGGATCGAATCCGGCCCATGCTGATTGAGGTCGCCGAAGCCGGACTTCTTCCAGCCTCCGAAGGTGTAATAGGCGATCGGCACCGGGATCGGCACGTTGATGCCGACCATGCCGACATTCACCTTCGCGGCAAAGTCGCGCGCGGCATCGCCGTCGCGGGTGAAGATCGCGACGCCATTGCCGTAATCATGGTCGGATGGCAGCGCGAGCGCTTCCTTGTAGTCGTGCGCGCGCACCACGCTCAGCACGGGGCCAAAAATCTCTTCCTTGTAGATGCGCATGTTGCTGGTGACGTTGTCGAACAGACAGCCGCCCATGTAGAAGCCGTTCTCATAGCCCTGCATCTTGAAACCACGGCCGTCGACAGCGAGCGTGGCGCCTTCCTTGATGCCGACATCGACATAGTTCTTGACGCGCTCGACCGCCTCGCGCGTCACCAGCGGGCCGTAATCCGCCGAGGGATCGATCGAAGTGCCGATCTTGAGCGACTCCACGCGCGGGACCAGCTTTTCCATGAGCCGGTCGGCGGTGGCCCTGCCGACGGGGACCGCGACCGAGACCGCCATGCAGCGCTCGCCGGCCGAGCCGTAGCCCGCGCCGATCAGCGCATCGACCGCCTGGTCCATGTCGGCATCGGGCATGACGATGGCGTGGTTCTTGGCGCCGCCGAAGCACTGGCAGCGCTTGCCGGTGGCGGCAGAGCGTTCGTAGATGTACTGCGCGATCGGCGAGGAGCCGACAAAGCCGATCGCCTTGATATCGGGATCGTCGAGGATGGCGTCGACCGCCTCCTTGTCGCCATTGACGACATTGAGGATGCCGGGCGGCAGGCCGGCCTCGATCATCAGCTCCGCGAGCTTCATCGGCACGCCGGGATCGCGCTCGGATGGCTTCAAGATGAACGCATTGCCGCAGGCGATCGCCGGCGCGAACTTCCACATCGGGATCATCGCCGGAAAGTTGAACGGCGTGATGCCGGCGACGACGCCGAGCGGCTGGCGGATCGAATAGATGTCGATATTCGGTCCCGCGCCTTCGGTGTATTCGCCCTTCATCAGATGCGGGATGCCGATCGCGAACTCGACCACTTCGAGGCCGCGCTGAATGTCGCCCTTGGCGTCGGGAACGGTCTTGCCGTGTTCACGCGCGAGCAGCTCGGCGAGCTTGTCGTAATCGCGCTGCGCCAGCTCGAGAAATTTCATCATCACGCGCGCGCGGCGTTGCGGATTGGTGGCGGCCCATTCGCCCTGCGCGGCCCGCGCATTCTCGACGGCGGCGCGAACTTCCGCTCTTGAAGCCAATGCGACCTTGGCCTGGACCTCGCCGGTCATCGGCTCGAAGACGTCGGCCGTGCGGCCGGAAGTCCCCTTGACCTCCTTGCCGCCGATGAAATGTCCGATTGAGCGCATGAATTTTCTCCCTATCCCGGCTGGGTCGCTTTACAAACCCTTTTGACCTGCATTTTATAGGATTCAAGTCAGAGATATTGCACCATAGATGTGCGGAAATGCTGGATCAAGGCGGCGCGATCGATTGGGACGATTTCCGATTCGTGCTGGCCATTGTCCGGGGCGGATCGGTCTCCGCGGCTGCCAAGCAACTCGGCGTCGATCATGCCACGGTGATCCGCCGGGTCGACCGGCTGGAACATCATCTTTCGGCGAAGCTGTTCGACCGCCGCAAGACCGGTTACCTCCTGACCGAGGCCGGCCAGCGCGTCGCCGATAGTGCCGAGGCAATGGAATCCACCATCGTCGCCAATCAGGAAGCGGTCGGCGGCTCACGCGCCCATCTCACCGGCACCGTGCGCATCGGCGCGCCGGATGGTTTCGGCAGCCACTTCCTGGCATCAAGGCTGGTCCAATTCGGTGAGCGGTATCCCGATCTCGATCTGCAACTCGTCGCAACCGCGCGGCTGTTCAGCCTGTCGAAGCGCGAAGCCGACATCGCGATCAGCCTGTCGATGCCCAAGGAGGGACGGATCGTCGGGCGCAAGCTGCTGGATTACAGCCTTGGGCTCTATGCCGCTCCCGCCTATCTCGATTCCGCGCCGCCGATCGCCTCGCGCGGCGACCTCACCCGCCATCGCTTCGTCGGCTATATCGAGGAACTGCTGTTCACACCGGAGCTGGACTACCTGCCCCAGGTCTCGCCAAAGATCTCCGCCAAATTCCGCAGCGCCAACCTGATTGCGCAGCTCAACGCCACGATTTCCGGGTTCGGCATCGCCGTGCTGCCGCACTTCATGGCGAGCGCGCATCCGCAGCTGCGCGCGGTGCTGAGGGACGAAATCTGCATCACGCGGACCTTCTATTTGTTGATGCACGCCGACAGCAAGGACCTCGCGCGCATCCGCGCGGTCGCCGACTACATCCACGAGACGGTGGAGCGCGAGCGGGCGTTGTTCAATCCGTAGTTCCTCGATCGACGGAGCGCTCGTCGGTGGGCACGCTTCGCCCACCTTACGCATCTAATGCGTTTTGGCCCGCGCCTTCTTCGCTACTTTCACCTGCGCAGCGCGGCTGAGCACCGCCTCGCGGCCCGCGGCTAAAATCTCCTCGGAGAACTCGCCGTTGCCGGCGATCCGCGACAGGACCAGCGTTCCCATCATACTGGCGAGGGTCGCGGCGGCCTGCCTGCGCGCGGCCTTGCGCGGCAGATCCGGAATCTGGTCGGCGATCATCTCGATCATCTGATCGAGCTTGGCCGCAAACGCCTTGCGCGTCCTCGGGCTCTCGCGGGCGATTTCGGCGCCGAGTGTCGGAACCGCGCAACCGCGGCCGGGATCGTCGCGATGCAGCGGCGTCAGGTAGGAATCGACGATGGTCGCGAGGCGCTTTTCCGGCGAGCTCTGCTCGGCGGTCCTGCGCCAATATTCCATCGAGCGGTCCATGGCATAGGCAAAGGCCTCGATCAACAATGCTTCACGGGAATCGAAGTGGGCGTAGAAGCCGCCATGGGTCAATCCCGCCTCTTTCATCAGGTCGGCGACGCCGATGCCGTGCGCGCCCTTTTCGCGCAGCCGCACCGAGGCCTTTTTGACGATCCGGGCGTGGGTTTCCTGCTTGTGGTCTTTCGAATAACGCATCGGCGGGTCCATAAGATGTTTGAGGTCATATAATAACGGATGCCGCAGAAAAAA
>JAFAUV010000283.1 GCA_019243075.1 Bradyrhizobium sp. | reverse complement strand
TCCTCGATGATCAAGACGTCGGTCGCGATCTCCGCTGCCATCTCGCGGCCGGCGGCATCCGCAAGCCGGCGCGTTTCGGCGATGTCGATACCGAGGATGTAGGCAACCTCCTCCTCCGGGAAACCTTCAAGTGAGAGCAGCAGGAAGGCCTGACGCGGCAGAGGGGTGATGTTCGACAACCGCCGCTCCGGCGGCATCGGCAAGGTCGTGACGTCGGAATCGTCGTTCACGGAAACCGAATTCCAGATGCGCGTGAAAAGGCGAAACAGGCCGGCGCGGGCTCCGTGCTTCTCCTCGAGCAACGAGGGGTCCTGCAGCAGGGCTTCGAGCATGGCGGCGACATAGGCGTCGCCGGACGATTGGCTGCCCGTCAGAGCGCGGGCATAGCGCCGCAACAGCGGCAGATGTTCAGCAACGAGCTGTGATCGGGTCATCCCCACTCCATCAATTATCCTGGGCCATGCATCCAAAAGGGGCCGGCCGCGTTTCCCCTGTTGGGCGGATTACGCCCTAGGACCGAAAAAGTTCCAACAAAAGTTCCCCTGGGCCCGGAACTTTTGGCGATCTGTGGAATTACGTTCCTTACGGAAGTCCTCGAAATCGAGAAATGGTAGCCGCAACAGGGACTTAACTCGGGGAAACGTGGAACAAGTCATGAAAGATTTAAAGTCTCAGGCCAGCAAGAATGCGGCGCCAGGCAAGCAGAGCGGACTTAATGCCGAGATTCAATCGAGGATCGGCCATCAGCTCCGCGCGATGTATGACGATGTTGTGAGGCAGGGGGTGCCGGATCGCTTCGCCGAGCTGATCCGGAAGCTTGATAAGCCCCAAAATCCTCCCCAAGTGGACAGCACGGGCGGCAATAATAACGACGGGAGGGAGTAATGCCTCTCACAGATGCCCTTCGCGACGACATCCTGGCTGCAGTTCCGAGCCTGCGTGCGTTCGCGATCTCGCTGTGCGGCAATGGCGACCGCGCCGACGATCTGGTGCAGGAAACCCTGCTGCGGGCGCTCGCCAATATCGACTCGTTCCAGCCGGGTTCGAACCTGCCGGCTTGGCTGTTCACGATCCTGCGCAACCTGTTCCGCTCCGACTACCGCAAGCGGCGGCGCGAGGTCGAGGACGCCGAGGGCAATTATGCCAAGACCCTGAAGACACAGCCGGCGCAGAGCGCCCACCTGGAGTTCGAGGAATTCCGCGCCGCGCTCGACAAGCTGCCGCAGGACCAGCGCGAGGCGCTGATCCTGGTTGGCGCCTCCGGCTTCTCCTACGAGGATGCAGCGACGATCTGCGGCTGCGCGGTCGGAACCATCAAGAGCCGCGTCAACCGCGCGCGCTCCAAGCTCGCCGCGCTGCTCTATGTCGACGGCGCCGAGGATTTCGGTCCCGACGAGACCGTGCGTGCGGTGATTGGGGGCAATGGATAGATCCCGGACTGATCTTGTCATGACTGATTTGTCATGACTGATCTTATCATGACTGATCTTATCAGGCGGATCTGGTCATTGCGGGTTGCGCGTCGGGCAAGCCCGCCTTCGCCTGAACTTCGGCGGCCTAGGTGCGCAAGCAGTTAGCAGGCTCCGCAAGCACCACAGCAGTTACTTCCCCGGCCGCACCGGCGCGGAAAATTGCTCGGTGCGGTCGCGCTCGGTCATATCGACCACGGTCGCCATCGGTGCGGTCAGTTCGTAGACATAGGAAACATCGGTGAAATAGCGCTTTGACGTACCTCCGAGCGCCTCCGGCGCGACGCGGTCGAGCAGAATCAGGCCGAAATCGGAGTCCGCCCGGCGCGTGGCCTCGCTGGTGTTGAACTCCTCCCAGCGGAACGTGAAAATCTCCTTCGGCGGCTCGCCCGTGACGTCCCATTTCGCGACGATATGCGGGTGCTGGCCGACCAGCGACAGGCCTTCGTCGGAATGCGAAGCCAGCTCGAAAAACAACAGCGACAGGCTCTGCGCGGCGCGCGCGCTGACGGCGATGTCGGGGCCAGTGACCGCGATGCGCTCGGCATGCGGGATCGCACGCGCCTCGAACAGGCCCTTGAGTTGCACCCCCTGCCACTGGCTTTCGCTCAACAGCGAAACCACGTTTGCCATGGCGTGGACGCGCCCGATCAACAAGTCTCGCGCAACATCGATGTCGGCGCCGTGGCGGAGCGTCCGCGTCACGATCGACTGGATCACCGCAAGGATGTTCTTCACCCGGTGGTTCAGCTCGTCGATAACGGCGGTGAGCCGCCGCTCGAAGCCGATCCGGACCTGAATTTCGCGGCTGAGCCTCAGATTGTTGTAGGCGACATAGCCGAACAGACCGCAGATGACGCCGGTCAGCGCCAGGCCGATCGCGCCGACAATGGCGGCGGTCTGCTCGGCGCGCCTGACGGCATTGGTCTTGGCGTAATAGGCGAGCGACCAGTCGCGATTGCCGAAGGTCACCGCACGGACCGCCGAGGGCGGCGGCGCTTGCGCCGAAACCTTGTGCGAGGACACCATGCCGCGGTCATTGGCCACGAGCTCGCCGTCCTCGCCGCGCGGATCCTTCAGCGCCACCGAGAACAGCGACAGGTCTTCGTTGGTGAGCATCAAGGAGGCAAGGTCGTAGGAGAAGGTGACGAAACCGGCCGGCG
This sequence comes from Bradyrhizobium sp., assembly GCA_019243075.1. Classification (GTDB taxonomy): domain Bacteria; phylum Pseudomonadota; class Alphaproteobacteria; order Rhizobiales; family Xanthobacteraceae; genus Bradyrhizobium. Next base: position 4,418 of record JAFAUV010000283.1, on the reverse strand, counting down.
TCGACCCGCCCTCCTGCACCACGGGCGCGGCCAGCACCAGGCCAACCGGTCCATCCGGCTGCAACAGAGTGAGGGGATCGGACGAGATCGGTTTGCCCTCCGCCGTCGCGCGCGACAGCATGGCCCCGATCGCCGGATCGTCGTCGACCGTTCGCCCGGCAAAAGAGCGGGTTTCGGCATTGCGCGGCTCGAGATCCATCAGCACGTCGATCGGCTTGGTGAGGCTATGGACGTCGATTGGCTGGTCGTCGATCCTGCGAATGGTCGGGTTGGGAAATCCGGCGGCCGCCAGCTCCTTGCTCGCCCCATCGAGTTCCTCGGGCTTCAGCCGGGCAATCCAGGACGCGACGACGAAATCCGTCTTGAAGGCGTAGATCGCCGAGCGCAGGGGCTGCAGCATGTTGGCCCTTACCACCGAAGGCGCGCGGAACAGGCCGGAGGAAACCCGCGCCAGCAATTCCCGCTCGGTCAGGCGGTCTTGCACAAGGCTCGCGTGAACGTCGATCGCGCGCGCCAACGCGATGCCCTCGATCGCGAGCTCCTGCTCATGCACCCGATAGGCGGCGAGCCCGGAGAGCAACGTGCCGATCAGCGCGAGCAAACCAATGATGAAACCCAGCCGGACCACTCGTTTACTCTGACATGAGAGGTTGGCAAAGACTTGGTTGGCACAGTCTTGGTTGGCACAGTCTTGGTTGGCACAGACTTGGTTGGCTCAAACCTGGCTGGCGCAGACTTGGCTGGAGCAGACTTGACCGGAGCAGAATGGAGACGGTCATCGACAATCCGAGAGCGAATAAAAGGCCAGCCAGGGAATATATTGATGGAGCCATCTTGATCGCGCAACCACGCTCCGCCGGAAGGCTTAACGAAGGCCGCCCGACAGCCTCTTTGAGCAGGAACCGAAGGATGGCAACGACAATACGGAGAATTAGTTCCGGCGAATCCGGGAATTTTGTCTGGGACCGAGCCTGCCGTTCACAAACCTTAACCAGCCCGCCGCGCCGCGGGCTTCAGCCCGCCCTTGGTTTCGATGAAGCCGATGATGCGCTCGAGCCCCTCGCTCTTCTTCAGGTTGGTCATGACGAAGGGCCGCTCGCCGCGCATCCTTCTGGCGTCGGTATCCATCTTTTCCAGGGAAGCGCCGACATGAGGCGCGAGGTCGATCTTGTTGATGACGAGCAGATCGGAACGGGTGATGCCGGGCCCGCCCTTGGAGGGAATCTTGTCGCCGGCCGCCACGTAGATGACATAGATGGTCAGGTCGGCGAGTTCCGGCGAGAAAGTGGCAGCCAAATTGTCGCCGCCGGACTCGATCAGCACCAGGTCGAGATCCGGAAATTTAGCGCGCATGTCGGCGACGGCCGCGAGATTCATCGACGCATCCTCGCGGATCGCCGTATGCGGGCAGCCGCCGGTCTCGACGCCGGCGATGCGGTCCGCCGTCAGCGAGCCCGAGCGCACCAGGAATTCGGCGTCCCATTTGGTGTAGATGTCGTTGGTGATCGCGGCGATGTCATAGCGCTCGCGCATCGACTTGCAGAGCAGGTCCATCAGGGCGGTCTTGCCGGAGCCGACGGGGCCGCCGACCCCGATCCGAAGCGGGCCGTGAGTGTTGGGCATATCGAACATCTCCCTCGTCTTACGGCGAACGCCTCATGACCTGAACAGCCTCGTATACTGCGTCTCATGGCGAAGGCTGGCGAGGTCGGCGCGGAAGCTCGCGCTGCCGAGATCGTCGAGCGCCGCCGCCATGGCGCGGCTCGCGGTGCCGGACACCGCCGGCTCCAGCGCCGCCAGCACGCGCTGGCTGTCGGTCTGCCCGAGCGGAACCAGACGCGCGCCTGCCGATATCCAGTTCGAGACCAGCGCATGGAGGAAGGCGTGCAGGCCCGGCGGCAGCGGGATCGCATGCGCAGCGCTGACGATGCCGACCGCGACCGGATAGACGATCGCGCCGCCGCAAGCAGCCACCGCCTGTTCAAGCCCGGCGCAATCCCAGGCCGCACGCGCGATCTCGATGAAGGCCCGCCCCTGCGCCGAGGTTTCCAGCTGCCGTTCACGTGACGGCACGAAAGCGGCGGCAAGCTCGGCGATGTCGCGCAAGGCGGCACTGTTGCCGACCTCCGCCGCGCGATGCGCCTGCGCCAGAAACACGCCGTCGCAAAAGCCGGAGCCGTCGGTGAGCATGGCCGCCAGCCAATCCTGCAGCGACGCAGCATCCTTGACGTCCCCCGCCTCCACCGCCCATTCGATGCCGCTGGAATAAGAGAAGCCGCCGACCGGAAAGGACGGCGATAGCCAGGTCATCAGCCGGTACAGCGACGCAGCCTCGGCCTGCGTCATCGCGTCGCCGGCCGCCTCGCGCTCATTTGTGCTCATGAGCATGGGATTGGCCGTGCTGGTGCTCGTGACCACCGTCGCCGTCATGGTGATGATGGTGACCGTGATCATGATGGTGGTGATGCTGGTCATGACCGTGCACGTGGTCGTGGCCGGTGTGATCGGAATGGTCGTCATGCGCATGGCCGTGCGCGGCCCCGGCATAAGCGCCGCCTTCGGGATCGAACGGCGCCTCGATCTCGATGACACGCGCACCGAGCCCCCTCACCATCGCCTCGATGACATGATCGCGGCGGATGCGCAGGCCCTTTGCCATGAGCTGGGTGGCCAGGTGGCGGTTGCCGAGATGCCAGGCGACGCGGATCAGGTGATGCGGGTCGCTGCCCTTGATCTCGAGCAGCGGCTCGGGCGCGGCCACCACCTCGATCAGCCTGCCGTCCTCGAGCACCAGAGCGTCGCCGCCGCGAAGCGCGACGGCGTTTTCGAGATCGAGCAGAAACGCCAATCCGCGCGTGCCGGTCATTGCCATCCGGCGGCGGTGCCGGTCGTCGAAATCGAGCACGATCGTGTCGGCCGGCGGCTCTTTCCAGCGATGCTGGCCCAAAACCCTGGTCGCGCGGATCATGCGGAAATCTTGTCGACCTTGGCGTCGCTGATGATCTCGATCACGGTCGGCGAGGCCTTGAGCGGCGCGGAAAGCTCGCGCCACACCTTCATATGCGGCGCCCGCGCATGCGCATTGAGGTCGTCGCGGCTTTCCCAGCGCTCGACCACGACATATACGTTGGGATCGTTGACGCTGGTGTGGCCCTCATAGGAAAGGCAGCCCTTTTCCTTGCGCGTCTCGGCGATGCAGGCCTTGTGGCCCTTGATAAAGGCCTCACGCCCTTCGGGCTTCACCTGGGTGGTGGCGACAACGTAGATCATGAGAACTCTCCCTGCATTCGTGTTATGTTTTGCCTTTTAGAACATGAAATAGCGCTGCGCCAAGGGCAACACCTCGGCCGGCTCGCAGGTCAGAAGCTCGCCGTCGGCCCGCACTTCATAGGTTTCCGGATCGACCTCGATAGCGGGCGTGGCGTCGTTGTGAATCATGCTTTTTTTCGAGATTTTCCCGCGGGTATTTTGCACCGCATAGAGCTGCTTGCCGAGGCCGAGCTTGCGGCCAAGGCCGGCGGTGACGGCGGCTTTCGAGGTGAAGACCACCGAGGAGGCGGTCAGCGACTTGCCGAACGCCGCAAACATCGGCCGATAATGCACGGGCTGTGGCGTCGGGATCGAGGCGTTCGGATCGCCCATGGGCGCGGCCACGATCGAGCCGCCCTTGATCACGCAATCCGGCTTGACGCCGAAGAAAGCCGGCGACCACAGCACGAGATCGGCGAGCTTGCCCTTCTCGACCGAGCCGATCAGTTTCGAGACGCCGTGCGCGATTGCGGGATTGATGGTGTATTTGGCGATATAGCGTTTGACGCGAAAATTGTCGTTGTCCTTGTCCTGGGCCAGCCGCCCGCGCTGCTTCTTCATCTTGTCCGCGGTCTGCCAGGTGCGGATGATGACTTCGCCGAGCCGGCCCATGGCCTGCGAATCCGACGACATCATCGAGAGCGCGCCGAGGTCATGCAGGACATCCTCGGCCGCGATCGTTTCTTTCCGGATGCGGCTTTCGGCAAAGGCCAGGTCCTCGGCGATCGAGGGATCGAGATGGTGGCACACCATCAGCATGTCCAGATGCTCGTCGATGGTGTTGCGGGTGAACGGCCGCGTCGGGTTGGTTGACGAGGGCAGCACATTCTTGAGGCCCGCGATCTTGATGATGTCGGGCGCATGACCGCCGCCGGCGCCTTCGGTGTGGAAGGCGTGGATGGTGCGGCCCTTGAAGGCTTTCACCGTGTCTTCGACGAAGCCCGATTCGTTCAGCGTGTCGGTATGGATCATCACCTGGATGTCGTAGTCGTCGGCGACACCGAGGCAATTGTCGATCGCGGCCGGCGTCGTGCCCCAGTCCTCGTGCAGCTTGAGCGCGCAGGCGCCGGCCTTGACCATTTCCTCCAGTGCAGCCGAGCGAGACGCAT
>JAFAUV010000228.1 GCA_019243075.1 Bradyrhizobium sp. | reverse complement strand
GCTCGGAAAGCTCGTGGCCCTTGCGATGCACCAGGTCCACCGCCGTCATGATCATGCCGGGCGTGCAGAAGCCGCATTGCAGGCCGTGATGCTCGCGGAATGCTTCCTGCATCGGATGCAGCGGCGCGCCATCGGCCGCCAGCCCCTCGATGGTCTTCACCTCATGGCCGTCGGCCATCACGGTCAGGGTGGTGCAGGACTTCACCGCCTTGCCGTCCAGATGCACGACACAGGCACCGCACTGCGAGGTGTCGCAGCCGACATGGGTGCCGGTCAGGCGCAGATGCTCGCGCAGGAATTGCACCAGCAGGGTACGAGGGTCGATATTGGCGGTGACGGGATTGCCGTTAACGATCAGGGAAACCTTGGCCATCAGCACTCTCTTGATCCGCGCCGTCGCATATCGGCGGCGCAGCGATGAAAATCATTCCAAACGCCATAATATGGGCCCGTCCGGCGTTGAGCAACCTCGACCGGAACCGCTCCCGATATGACCTAAGCCTCTACCGCCTTGGCGAAATTGGCAAAGAACTCGTCGGCCAGTTTCTTGGCCGCGCCGTTGATCAGGCGCTGGCCGAGCTGGGCCAGCTTGCCGCCGATCTGCGCCTCGACATTGTAGCTCAACAGCGTGCCCCCATCCTTGTCGGCGAGTGCCACCGTCGCGCCGCCCTTGGCGAAGCCGGCGACGCCGCCCTCGCCCTCGCCCGAGATCTTGTAGCCGTTGGGCGGATCGAGATCGCTCAAGGCGACCTTGCCCTTGAAGCGCGCCGATACGGGGCCAACCTTCATCTTGGCCACCGCGCGAAAACCGTGCGCGTCGGTCTTCTCCAATTCCTCGCAGCCGGGGATGCAAGCCTTCAGCACTTCCGGATCGTTCAGCTTGGCCCACACCGCCTCGCGGCTTGCCGGTAGCTGGACCTCACCCGTCATTGTCATCGCCATGGGGACCTCCCCGAAACATGCATCCAGACCCAGTTAGAACACGCCGGAGTGAAAAGAAAGGCCACCTGAAGACGATGTGGGATGCATATTCGCACGCGCCAAACGCCCTCCAGGCGCGCTTTGGGATTGGCAGGGCGCAGCGGGAATGGTTAGGTCGCACGCATATGAGCACCGCGATTTCCCCACTGCTGGCGCCCATGCTGTCGGGCCATCGGATGCGCGCCGTCTGCGACGATGCGACCACCCTGCAGCATATGCTCGACTTCGAGGCGGCGCTGGCGCGGGCCGAGGTCGCAGCCGGCGTCATTCCCGCAACTGCTGCGGCACCGATTGCCAAAGCCTGCCAGGCCGAAGCATTTGACATGGCCGCACTCGCCGACGCGGCGACGCGCTCCGGCAATCTCGCCATTCCGCTGGTGAAGGCGCTGACCGCAAGCGTCGCCAAGGCCGATGCCGAGGCGTCGCGCTACGTGCATTGGGGCGCGACCAGCCAGGACGTGATCGATACTGCCGCGATGCTCTCGTTGCGCGCGGGCATCGATGCGCTCCTGACCGATCTCGACCGCGCCATCGCGGGCTTTGCGGGTCTTGCCCGAAAACATCGCGACACGGCGGTGGTTGCGCGCACCTGGCTGCAGCACGCCCTGCCGATGCCGTTCGGGCTGAAGCTTGCCGAATATGCGGCTGCGCTGCATCGCTCGAAGCTGCGGCTGACGCGCCTGCGCGCGGAGACGCTGGCGTTGCAATTCGGCGGCGCGGCCGGAACGCTGGCTGCGCTCGGCGACAAGGGACTGCTGGTGGCCGAGGCCCTGGCGCGCGAGTTGAAACTGCCGCTGCCCGAGGCGCCGTGGCACACCCACCGTGACCGTATCGCGGAAGCGGCCTCCGTGTTCGCCATCATCGCCGGGAGCTGCGGCAAGATCGCGCGTGACGTATCCTTGATGATGCAGACCGATGTGGGCGAAGCCTTTGAGGCGGCCGGCGCCGGGCGCGGCGGCTCCTCCACCATGCCGCACAAGCGCAACCCGGTCGCGGCTGCGAGCGCCCTTGCGGCCGCGACCATGGCGCCCGGCCTCGCCGCCACGATTTTCGCGGCCCAGGTGCAGGATCACGAACGCAGCGCCGGTCCCTGGCAGGCCGAGTGGCCGACGCTGCCGGCCCTGATGCTGGCCACCTCGGGCGCGCTTGCCGCGATCGTCGATCTCGCCGAGGGGCTCGAAGTCGATACGGCGCGCATGCGTGCCAATCTCGACGCGACGCATGGGCTGATCATGGCGGAAGCGGTCAGCTTCGCGCTCGCCGAGAAGATCGGAAAGAGCGAGGCGCACCATCTGGTCGAGGCGGCGGGCAAGACGGCGGTGGCGGAACACAAGCACTTGCGCGACGTGCTAACAAGCGATTCGAAGGTCACTGCGCATCTCGATGCGAAGCAGATCGCGGACCTGTTCGAGCCGATGGCCTATCAGGGCGTCTCGCAAGCCCTGATCGATCGCCTGCTTGCTTCGCTGGATGGGAATTAAACCGGAGAACCCTGCGATGCCCATGATCGATGCCGAGGGCTGCCTGCTCAATGTCTCCGTCGAAGGCCGCGACGGCGGGCCGACCCTGATGCTTTCGAATTCGCTCGGCACCAATCTCAACATGTGGGAGCCGCAGATGAAGGCGCTGACGCAGGTGTTTCGCGTCATCCGCTACGACCGCCGCGGCCATGGCAAGTCGCAGGTCGCCGCCGGCCCCTATTCCATGGAGCGTTTCGGCCGCGACGTGCTCGCCATCCTGGATGATCTCAACATCGAGAGGGTGCATTGGTGCGGGCTGTCGATGGGCGGCATGGTCGGGCAATGGTTGGGGGCGAACGCGCCGGAGCGGATGGGCAAGATCATCCTCTCCAACACCGCCTGCTATTATGCCGACCCGACCAACTGGCACAATCGCATCAAGGCGGTGAAGGAAGGCGGCATCGCCGCCATTGCCGACGCGGTCATCGCCGGCTGGCTCACGGCCGACTTCCGCGACCGCGAGCCGCAGATCGCCGCCAACATGAAGGCGATGCTGCTTGCGACCCCCGTCGAGGGCTATCTCGCCTGCTGCGAGGCGCTGTCGAGGCTGGATCAGCGCGAGCTGCTGCCGAAGATCAAGAGCCCGACCCTGATCATCGCCGGCCGTCATGATGCGGCGACGCCGATCGCAGCCGGCGAATTGATCCGCAGCAGGATCCCCGGCGCCAGCCTCACCATTCTTGATGCCGCCCATATTTCCAATGTCGAGCAATCGCACGCCTTTACCGAGACCGTGGCAGGATTTTTGACGCAGAGGTGACAACCGAACACCTCATGCGATGCGAGGCGAGGCGAGGCAGAAATGGCACCGCGGAGACAGGCTTTGATTGCCTCGTCGCTTCGCTGTTCGCAATGGCGGGAGGAGAAGACCATGGACGACCAACAGCGCCGCGACGGCGGCATGGTTCAGCGCCGCAGGGTCCTGGGCAATGCCTGGGTCGACAAGTCGATCGCCAACCGGAATGCGTTCAATACCGATTTCCAGGAGCTGATCACGCGCTATGCGTGGGGCGAGATCTGGACGCGGCCGCATTTCGACGAGCGCACCCGCCGCGTGCTCGTGATCGGCACCATGGTCGCGCTCGGACAATGGGACGAATTCCGCCTGCATGTGCGTGCCGCGCTGACGGAGGGCGGATTTACGCCCGACGACGTCAAGGAAATTCTGCTGCAGCAGGCGATCTATTGCGGCGTGCCCGCGGCCAACCACGCGGTGAAGGAAGCCTCGGCGATCGTCGAGGAGCTGGGTCTCCTGAAGCGCTGAAGCCGAAAGCGCGGAGGACCGCTCGATAACTGCGCTACGCGGGCTCGCGATGGAGAAGCTGCGGCTCGCCAAGCGCCGGTGTTTGGGTGCCCTGCCCGGCCTGCCGCTTTGCCGGGCGCTCGACCAGCATCACGATTGCGGTACCGAGCAGCATCAGCAATTCGGTCGCGTGCAGCCGCATCGCCTCGGGCTCGTGCACCAGGGCGGCCATGGCCATCATGGCAAAGCAGATCAGGCTGCCGATGCCGAGCGCAACGGCGAGGGCTTCGTCGCAGCCGCCGCCGCGGCGGATCGCCGGGCGTGTCAACAGCATAATGAATACCGCGAAGAACCCCACCACGATCAGGCGTCCGAGCGCCAGCAGCCAGGCGGTGCGCACCATGCCGATCGCAGCCAGATGCAGATGATCGCTGGCGAACAATGCCAGCGAGACATTCGGCCGCTCGAAGATGGAACGGATGGGCGCGACCATGATCCTGCACGCCAGGATGGCCCAGGTTGGGATGAAATAGGCTGCCAGCAGCGCGCCGTTGAATGAGCTGATCCGCCAGTCGATCGACATGTCGCTTTCCGCAAATGAACGGGCGCACCCTGCGGACACGCCACTTTGCGGGAAGTAACTCGCTTAAAGTGCGGGCGGCAATCGCAACCATTGATTTACCTTAACCGGCCGCTCGGGCAACGAGACAAAGAAAAAGTCCCGCGTTTTCAGCGGGACTTTCCCTCTACTCAAATACCCGAACTAGCGTCCCCGCCCGGGATCCTGTTGCTGCTGGCCAGGTTTCTGCTGGCCGCCGCCCTGCTGCTGGCCGGGCTTCTGGCTGGGGTTCTGCTGGCCCGGATTCTGGGACTGCTGGCCGGGGCCGGGGCTCTGGTTTGGATTGCTCATTCGGGATCTCCCTTGTTGAGGTTGAGCCGGAGATAACGGCGCTCGGCCCGATGGGTTGCTCGGCAACAGCGGTTCCCCGACGATTTTAATATGGCCGTGCTTTGGCATCGGCGAGGCAACGGAACCGGCAGCAAAAACAACCCGGTACAAGCCCGTTCTCGGTACCAGGCGCTGTTGCCGCTCGGGGTTCCCCTTGTTAGAAAACGGCACGATGCGAGCGTTCCAGGCTGCCCGGGGCCTCGCCGCGTCGCCAAGTAGCGTTTTCAAGCGAAGTGGGTACCGGTTCGCGTGAAGAAAACGCGCCAAACTAACCGGGGACCGGGTCGGTTCTGATCTCGCAGAGCCGACCCAGTCCCCCATGGCAGCCATGGATTATTTCGCCCAGCAACTCATCAACGGCCTCGTGCTCGGCTCGATCTACGGGCTGATCGCGATCGGCTACACCATGGTCTATGGCATCGTCGGCATGATCAATTTCGCCCATGGCGATATTTTCATGATCGGCGGCTTCATCGCGCTGATCTCGTTTCTGGTATTGGTCTCGTTCGGGCTGACCGCGGTGCCCGTGATCCTGCTGATCGTGCTCATCGTCTCGATGGCGATCACCGCACTCTATGGCTGGACCGTGGAGCGCATCGCCTACCGGCCGCTCCGACACTCCTTCCGTCTCGCGCCGATGCTCTCCGCGATCGGCATGTCGTTCGTGCTGTCGAACTATTCGCAAGTGGCCCAGGGCGCCCGCGTCAAGCCGGTGCCGCCGATCATCACAGGAGGCTACACCCTGCATCGGGACGCCGGCGGCTTCATCGTGCAGCTCTCCAATATCCAGATCGTCGTCGTGCTGACCACGATCGTGCTGCTCCTCATCTTCACCTGGCTCGTCGCGCGAACGCGGCTCGGGCGCGACATGCGCGCCTGTGAACAGGATCAGACCATGGCGGCGCTGCTCGGCGTGGATGTCGACCGCACCATCTCCATGACCTTCGTGATCGGCGCCGCACTCGCGGCGGTCGCCGGCATGATGTACCTGCTCTATTACGGCCTGGTCGATTTCTTCATGGGCTTTGTCGCCGGCATCAAGGCCTTCACGGCGGCCGTGCTCGGCGGCATCGGCTCGCTGCCCGGCGCCATGCTGGGGGGACTTGCGATCGGCCTGATCGAGACCATGTGGTCAGCCTATTTCTCGGTCGAGTACAAGGACGTCGCGGCGTTCTCGATCCTGATCGTGGTCCTCATCTTCCTTCCGACCGGCCTGCTCGGCCGGCCTGAAATCGAGAAAGTGTGACGCGTGACGGCTGCCCCGCCCGACACCAACCCGGCCACGCGTGCGGGCATTCCGCTCATCCTGAAGAAAGCGCTGATCTCTGCCGCGGTGGCGCTGGTGCTGTTCTCGCTGATGGTCGGCATCCGCACGGAAGCCGGGCCGACCGGGCAACTGATCTACTGGACGCGCTTCGGCGAGTTGTTTTCGCTGGTCGCGGCGGTGTTCGGCGGCAGCATCATGATTGAGCTGCTGCGGCAGTGGCTTGGTCCCGCCGGTTCGCGCCAGCTCGTTCCGCCGTCGGTGCAAAACGGCCTTGCGGCCGCCGGCCGCTTCGTGGCGCCGGCGCTTCTCGTCTTCGCGCTGCTCGTGCCCTTCATCTTCTACAATCAGCGCTACATTCTCGACCTCGCCATTCTCGTGCTCACCTATGTGATGCTGGGCTGGGGCCTCAATGTCGTGGTCGGCCTCGCCGGCCTGCTCGATCTCGGCTATGTCGCCTTCTACGCGGTCGGCGCCTATTCCTACGCGCTGCTGGCGACGAGTTTCGGCCTGTCGTTCTGGGTCTGCCTGCCGCTCGCGGGCATTCTCGCCTCGCTGTGGGGCGTGATGCTGGGCTTTCCGGTGTTGCGGCTGCGCGGCGATTATCTTGCCATCGTGACACTCGCGTTCGGCGAAATCATCCGCCTCGTCATCATCAACTGGCAGTCTCTCACCGGCGGCCCGAACGGCGTGTCCGGCATCCCGCGCCCGACCCTGTTCGGCATTCCGCTCACCTCGGGCGATGACGGGCTCGCCGCCAAGCTCGGCATCGCATTCTCGCCGACCCACCGCATCGTGTTCCTGTTCTATCTGATCCTGGCGATGGCGCTGCTCACCAACTGGGTGACGATCCGTTTGCGCCGGCTGCCGATCGGCCGCGCCTGGGAGGCGCTGCGCGAGGACGAGGTCGCCTGTCGCGCGCTCGGTATCAACGTCACCACGACCAAGCTCACCGCGTTTGCGACCGGCGCGATGTTCGGCGGCTTCGCCGGCGC
>JAFAUV010000115.1 GCA_019243075.1 Bradyrhizobium sp. | reverse complement strand
CCGGCTCTGGTATACCAGAAGTCGGTGAAATTAGCATGTCTCTGTAAGCATTTAAGGGGCACGCAGCATGGCTGTCATGCCCCTTTTTGCACTCGCTGGCGCCCCGAGCAGTTGGCGGACCACCCGGCTTGATCTGCTTCGGCTTGTCCGTCGTCAGATCATGGCCGAGCCAGCGCCGGGAAAGCACCCCGCGGCGAAGAGCTGCGGTCAAAGGATCTTGATCGCACTCAGCAGCGTCATGTACACGCCGTAAGCGAGGGGGATGCCGACGAACAGCCAGAACAACGCGGCCCTGCCGTCGAGCCCGCCCTTGCCGATTCCGAAAGACCCCGTCTGTCCGGCAGCGGCACCGGCGCTCGCGGCCTGCAGCCTCGCGACCTCCGCCTCGCTCATGTACCACTTGGGATCGACCGGCTTGACCAGATAATTGCAGATCAGGCCTGCGATCAGCATCGCGCACAGGATGTACATGGTCGAGTTGTAGAGCTGGTCGCGTGGCACGCCGGCGGAAAGCTGGAATTCGCGAAGATAGTTCACCACCACCGGGCCGATGATGCCAGCAGTCGACCACGCCGTCAGCAGCCGGCCGTGGATGGCGCCGACGAACTGCGTGCCGAAGATGTCGGCGAGATAGGCGGGGACGGTGGCGAAGCCGCCGCCATACATCGACAGGATGATGCCGAAGCCGAGGACGAACAGCAGCTTGTTGCCCGTGACCGCAAAAGTCGGCGCCAGCGCATAGAGCGCGATGCCGAGGATGAAGAACGTGTAGTAGGTGTTCTTGCGGCCGATATAGTCCGACAGCGAGGCCCAGAAGAAACGGCCGCCGATGTTGAACAGCGACAGCAGGCCGGCGAAGCCAGCGGCGATCGCGGCAATCTGCCCCTTCTGCGCGGCATTCAAGGCATTGAAGCCCACATCCGGCAAACCGATCAGCTTGCCGGCGAAGATCTCCTGCAACATCGGCGAGGCCATGCCGATCACGCCGATGCCCGCGGACACGTTCAAGCACAGCACCCACCAGATCAGCCAGAACTGCGGCGTCTTGTGCGCATTGTCGAGATGGACGTGATGCTCGGAGATCATCGTCTTCTTCTCGCTTGGCGGCGTCCAGCCGTCGGGCCGCCAGCCTGCCGGCGGCAGGCGATAGCGGAATGCGCCAATCATCATGAACACGAAATAGCCCGCGGCGAGTGCCAGGAATGTCTCCCAGACCCCGACCGAAGTCGGAGTCTTGAACTGGTTCATCAGCCAGTCCGCCAGCGGCGAGCCGATCATGGCGCCCCCGCCAAAGCCCATGATGGCCATGCCGGTGGCCATGCCGCGGCGATCGGGGAACCATTTCACCAGCGTCGACACCGGCGAGATGTAGCCAAGCCCGAGGCCGACGCCGCCCACCACGCCGGAGCCGAGCCACAACAGCCAGAGCTGATGTACATAGATGGCGACTGCGCCGAGCACGAGGCCGCCGGCCCAGCACAACGCAGCGACAAAGCCCGCCTTGCGTGGCCCGACGCGCTCCAGCCAGCCGCCCCACAGCGCTGCGGAAACGCCGAGCACGACAAAGAACAGCGTGAACATCCAGCCCATGCTCGCCACCTTCCAGTCGCAGGTGGTGGTGAAGAGCTCCTGGGCCAGGGTGATGTCCGGGCAGGACTTCGGTGCCGTGATGCCGATGGCGCGCGACAGCGGCAACCAGAACACCGAGAAGCCATAGGCCATGCCAATGCACAAATGGATGCAGAGCGCGGCCGGCGGCACCAGCCAGCGATTGAAGCCCGCGGCCGCAATCGTCCGCTCCTTGTCGAGGAAACCCGCCCCGGCGCCGGACATCGTTCCGGCGCTGCTGATCGTCGTCATCTATGCCTCCCTCGCAGCTGCCCTTGCCGGGCATACTGGTCTACGATCCTGTCCGCAGCGCGTTGTGGCAAGCGACTCTTTTGCTGCCCTGCACAATCCCGACATCCGCCAGGATCGAATAGCACATATGGATTGATAAACACTCGAGTTCGCGCCTTATGCCTGCGCCGGCAATGCGCCCCCTGTGTCCTGGATGTTGTCCCATTCCGGCTGGCGAACACGGAAGCCAAGACTAGACCTCCGCCGCCCCCAGAGACATTTGAATTGGGGCAGAAGCCACCCCCCGTGTCGATAGGAAAAAGGTAGCCCCAGCGGCTCTGCAAACGCTGCCCATCGCGAGCAGGGCGGATCATCCGAAGGCGGCATGGCCGCGTTTGGGAGAGGCTGGCTTCCCCTCGTCGTCAAGACGACTGCTCGCGACGGGCGCGTTCCGCTCAAACGGCGCTCTTGGCCCCATATTGAAGAACCTGGACTTTTTCGAGCGTGATCAGACCGCTGGACATCATCTGATCCAGCGTCGGCAGGAAGCTGTTGATCTTCTCCTCGCTGTCGACGATCTCGATGACGAGCGGCAGATCCTCCGACAGGCGGAGGATCTTGGTGGTGTGCAGCCGGCTCGAGGCTCCGAACCCCATCGGGCCGCGCAGGACGGTGGCCCCCGCCAGATGCATCTCGCGTGCTTTCAGCACGATCGTCTCATAGAGCGGCTTTCCGCCGACCTGGTCATCTTCGCCGATGAAGATGCGCAGCAGCACAGCTTGTTTGGGGATTTGCATGTTCAGCTCCCTTTCAGACGGTTGAGCCGGTTGGCCGCCGCATATCCCAGCCACACGGCGACAAGCCAGGTCACGACCGAGACAGCGATGTTCAAAAGCGCCGTTCCGGTCATGCCCGCCTGCAGCAGCCTGACGGTCTCGAGGCTGAAGGCCGAGAACGTCGTGTAACCGCCGCAGAAACCGGTCATCACGAACTGGCGGTGGTGCACGCTTGCAAACCACCGGCCGTCGGGCCCCGTCAGCGTCGCGTAGAATCCGATCATGAACGAGCCGGTGATGTTGACGAACAGGGTCGCCAGCGGAAAGCCGGAGACCGGCAGGATCAGCAGGCCGGCGAGATAGCGCATGACGCTGCCCAGCACGGCGCCGGCGATGACCCAGGCGTAGAGGATCGCGGTGTGAGATGTGGCGGCCGGTCTGGTGGTCATCGCCGTCGGCTCATTTCATCACATCCACCAGGGCAAAGCCCGCGGCCGCGGCTGCCAGCGACAGCGCCACCGACAGCACGACATAGCCGAGCGCCCGCGGCATCTGATTGTCTTTCGCCAGCGACAGCGTTTGCAGGCTGAACGAGGAAACGGTGGTGTAGCAGCCAAGCACGCCCGTCACCGCGAACAGCCAAATATCCGGCTGTGCGAGGATCGACGCGGAGTCCTTGGCGAGCCCGCCACAAACTCCGATCACGAGCGCGCCGCTGACGTTGATGAGGAGCGTGCCCCATGGAAAGGTCTCGCCCACCTGTCTGGCGACCATTCCGGAGACGAAATAGCGCGCCGCCCCGCCCAGAACGCTGCCCAACATCACCGCGATCAACCCGCTCATGAGCGTGGACGCTTCCCTTGTCTCGCGAAGGCCGTCTGCATGTCTTCTCCCGATCGATGTCTCACCCATCATCTCCTGCAACGGCCGGGCCACGCGCCCGCCAGCCGCATCCCTATGCCTATGCGTAGCCGTTCGGCCGGCAAGCGAGCGTTCGCACCAAGTGCCTATTGCGGAGGAGTTTTTGCACGGACTCCTACCGACGCGAAGCGCCTGGCAGGAGTCATCAGCCTTGCGGCGGTTATCGGGGAACCCCATCCCCATCCAATCTAAGCGAAACGGTAGTGGATGCCGGGCGCGGGCGCAATAGCGTTTGCCGGCGTGGCCCTGGTTGTTGCAGATCGAGCGGTCAATGATGGGAACGATGCCTTAGGCGAGCTACGCCTTCTCGATCAGGAACACGATCCGCTTCTCGTCACGTTCGGTGATCTCGACCTTGTCGCCGGTCTCGCGGATCAGGTTCGGGATATCGATCACCGAGAGAGGGTCCGTGCAGTGCACTTCGAGCCGATGGCCCGGCGCCACCGATTTCAGCGCCTTGCGGGTCTTGAGCGCGGGCAGCGGGCATTTCAGGCCGGAGAGGTCGAGCTTGGTCGTGGTCATGCGTTGGTGAGCTCTACAGCAGGTTGGCATAGCCGAGGAAGCCGACGCGCGCGCCTGGCTCGACCTTTGTGATGGTTTCGCCGAGCTCGACCAGCCCATCGGTATCGACCAGCGACGACAACAGCCCCGCGCCCTCGCGCGGAAATTTGACTGCTTCCAGCGCGCCGTCCTCGGCCCGACGCAGGGTAACGCGGACATATTCGCGACGCCCGCTCTTCTTCCTGTAGGTGAAGGCCGCGCGGACCGGGATCGGCAGCACCGGCGCAGGTATCGCGCCCGACAATGCGAGCACCGTCGGCCGCACGACGTGGACGAAGGTGACGAAGCTCGCTACCGGATTGCCCGGCAGGCCGATGAAAGGCGTGCCGCCGATGACGCCCATCGCCACCGGCCGGCCGGGCTTGATCGCCATCCGCCACAGCACCAGCCGGCCGACGCTTTCGACGCCGGCCTTGACGTGATCCTCCTCGCCGGTCGAGACGCCGCCACTGGTCAGCAGCAGATCGTGGCGGCCGGCGACCTGCTTCAATGCCTGCGCCAGCGGCTCGCGTTCGTCGCGCAGGATGCCGAGATCTCCGACCTCGCAGCCCAGCCGTTTCAGCATCGCCATCAGCATGAAGCGGTTGGAATCGAACAGCTGCGCGCCGGCACGCGGCGTCCCGGGCGAGGCCAGCTCGTTGCCGGTCGAGAACACCGCGACGCGAATGCGCCGGATCACCTCGAGCCTCGTCTGGCCAAAGGCGGCGGCCAGCGCGATGTCCTGCGGCCGCAGGCGCTGGCCGGCCTTGAGCGCGAGATGGCCTTGCGGAACGTCCTCGCCGGCGGGGCGCACATTGGCGCCCACCTTCAACCCGGCCGGCAGCACGACGCGGCCGTGATCATCGAGGCGCACGTCTTCCTGCATGAACACGGTGTCGGTGCCCTCGGGCATCGGCGCGCCGGTGAAGATGCGCATGGCGAACCCGGCTTGCGCCTGTCCGGCCGAGCCGCCCGCCGCGACACGGCCAGAGACCGGAACCGCCCGCTCCTTCTCGCGCGGCAGGTCGCGGCCCTGCACCGCATAACCATCGACGGCGGAATTGGTGAAGGGCGGCAGCGGCAGGGGCGCGGCGATATCCCGCGCGAGGATGCGGCC
Organism: Bradyrhizobium sp.; assembly: GCA_019243075.1. Lineage (GTDB taxonomy): Bacteria > Pseudomonadota > Alphaproteobacteria > Rhizobiales > Xanthobacteraceae > Bradyrhizobium. The sequence continues at coordinate 6,587 of JAFAUV010000115.1, read as the reverse complement.
GTCGGCCTCGACCAGCGCGACCATCTCGGTCTCGCCGATCGCCTCGATGCGCGAGGCGATCAGGCCCAAGGCCTCGTCGACCGACATCATCGGTCCACCGAACGCAAAGCAATCGTCGGAAAGCTGCGCCATGCTTCAGCCTTCGGCTATCGCGAGCACGTCCTCGATCGGGGTCGCGTGGCGCCGCATCATGGCGGCGACGGCTGCGATATCGTCGAGATGGACGACCGGCAGCCTGGTTTCGACCACGACATCGGCGACGATGCCGATGATGTCGGGATCGGCCGGAAACAGGAACGGCTTGGCGTTGCCGGCGCGATGCACCTCGATCTTGCGATGTGGCTCGGACTTGTAGCCCTCGATCACCACCAGATCGACGCGCGACAGCTTTTGCAGAAGTTGCGGCAGAGACGGCTCGCGCTCGCCGCGCAGCTCATGCATCAGCGCCCAGCGATGGCCTGACGAAACCAGCACTTCCTCGGCGCCCGCCTCGCGCTGGCGCCAGGAGTCCTTGCCGGGCTTGTCAATGTCGAATTTGTGGTGCGCGTGCTTGATCACGGAGACGCGCAGCCCCTGCCCGTTGAGCAGCGGAATCACCCGCGTCAGCAAGGTGGTCTTGCCGGCGCCACTCCAGCCTGCGAGGCCAATGACTTTCATCTCAGCTCAACCTCCACCAACGGACCTGGCCGATGGAACCTCCGGCTGGCCTTCATTGCGAGCGAAGCAATCGACGCTATTCCGCGGGCACCGGATGGATTGCTTCGTCGCTTCGCTCCTCGCCATGACGGCGCGGCATTTTTTTCAGCTACTGCCATGCTTATATCGGCTTGGACCGGATGTCATGCTAGCTTCCCGCTATGATGAAGATCGACAAAGCCCCCGTCCCCCTGATCGTACCGGACCCGGACGATCCGCGCCTCACGGAGCGCGTCGCCGGCATCGACCAGACCGGCGCGAGGACCGAGATCAAGGTGCCGGTGGAACGGCCGCTGACGCTGTACCTGAACGCACAAGAGATCGTTACCATGATGACGATCGGCGACTACCCGGAATATCTCGCCCTCGGCTATCTCCTGAACCAGAACATGCTGAAATACGACGACGTCGTCACCGAGGTGGAATATGACGACGAGCTGCAGGTCGTCGTGGTGCGCACCGAGCATCACACCAATTTCGAAGCGAAGCTGAAGAAGCGCACTCAGACCTCCGGCTGCGCGCAGGGCACCGCGTTCGGCGACCTCCTCGAAGCCGTCGGCAGCGTGGCGTTGCCGAAGGCGGAGCTGCGCACCTCCTGGCTCTACCAGATGACTCATGCGATCAACACCATGCCTTCGCTTTATCTGGAGGCCGGCGCGATTCATGGCTGCGTGCTGTGCAGGCAGGGCACGCCCGTCTGCTACACCGAGGACGTCGGCCGCCACAACGCCGTCGACAAGATTGCAGGCTGGCTCTATCGCCACGGCGTCGATCCCGCGGACAAGATCCTCTACACGACCGGACGTCTCACCTCGGAGATGGTGATCAAGACCGTACGAATGGGGATTCCCATCCTGGTCTCGCGCTCGGGCTTCACGGCGTGGGGCGTCGAACTGGCGCGGCAAGTCGGGCTCACGCTGGTCGGGCGCACGCGCGGCAAGCGGTTCATCGCGCTGTCGGGCGCGGAACGCATCGTCTACGACCAGGACCTCGATTACGTCGCGGAAGAATCGGCGCGGCACAAGCGCAAGGGCGAAGGCGGCGATGACTGAGGCGACGCCAGCAGGCGCGCTCGACATTCCCGGCGTGCTGCTCGCCGGCGGGCTGGCGCGCCGCATGGGCGGCGGCGACAAGCCGATGCGCACCATTGCCGGCAGGACCATCCTGGAACGGGTGATCGCGCGGCTGAAGCCGCAATGCAGCGGGCTCGTGCTCAACGCCAACGGCGATCCTGCGCGCTTTGCGAGCTTCGGCCTGCCGGTCGTCGCCGATACCGTCACGGATTTTCCCGGTCCGCTCGCCGGCATCCTGGCCGCGCTCGACTGGATGGCCGAACGTCGCCCCGAGGTGAAATGGGTGCTGAGCGCGGCGGCCGATTGCCCATTCCTGCCGCGCGACTTGGTGGCGCGGCTAGAGGCGGCGCGCGGTGCCGAGAACGCGGAGCTCGCCGTCGCGGCATCCGGCGGACAGACGCATCCGGTGATCGGGCTGTGGAGCGTGCGCCTGCGCGGCGAGCTTCGCCATGCGCTGGTCGAGGAAGACATCCGCAAGATCGATCGCTGGACCGCGCGCTATCCGCTCGCGACCGTGGCCTGGCCGACCGCGCCGGTCGATCCCTTCTTCAACGCCAACACCGTGGAAGACATCGCCGAAGCAGACCGGCTCGCCGCGCTCGACGGCGGTTAGTCAGAAAGGAAGAACCGATGATCATCGTTCCGAATCTCGACGGCAAGGTGGCGCTGGTGACCGGCGGCTCGCGCGGTATCGGCGCGGCCGTGGCGGTCGCGCTTGCGGAGGCCGGCGCCGCGGTCGCGGTCAATTACCGCGAGCGCGCCGACGCGGCGGATGCGCTGGTCGCCGATCTCAACAGCGCCGGAAAACGCGCAATCGCCGTCGCCGCCGATGTGTCGCAGGCTCCAGACGTGACCGACATGATCGCTCGCGTCGGCTCCGAGCTCGGGCCGGTCGACATTCTCGTCAACAACGCCGGCATTGCCATCGTCCGCGGCGTCGAGGATCTCAGCGAGGAGGATTTTGACCGCACCCTCACCGTGAACCTCAAATCCGCCTTCCTCTGCACCCAGGCCGTGCTTCCCGCGATGCGCGCCAGGAAATGGGGACGCATCGTCAACATCAGCTCGGGCGCGGCGCGCGGCGCCGGCGCGATCGGCCCGCATTACAATGCGTCGAAAGCCGGGATGGAAGGCTTGACCCGGGGCTATGCCGCGCGGCTGGTCAGGGACGGCATCACCGTCAACTCGGTCGCCCCCTCGCTGATCGACACCGACATGATGAGCGGCCGCTCCGACCTTGCCGCGCGCATCCCGCTCGGCCGGCTCGGCCACCCGGAAGAGGTCGCGCAGGCGGTTTTGATGACACTCGGCAACGACTACATGACCGGGCAGACCATCATCCTCAACGGCGGCATGGCGTTCATCTAGCTGGCGATTGTGTGGTCGGCCCGGCCGCTGCTCGGCACGGCGGACTTCGCCCATCATGCGCCTCGTCCGCTCGGCCTCCTCGAAGCAGCCGCTACGGGTGCTCAACCGATCCGCGGCATGGTGCGCGGCCGCGCTTCCCGCGTCTGCGCCGCGAGGCGGATGCCGGCGTTCGGCGCGCCAAAACCCTTGTAGCCGCGCCGCTGGACGATCTCGAAGAAAAACCTTTCCTCGAAGGCGTGGGTGTAAACCTGAAAGAACTCGCCGTCGTCGTCGCGGTCGTAGAGGATCGCGTTTTCCTTCATCGAGCCGAGCAGGCCCGGGTCGAGCTCATAACGGCTGTCAAGATCGGCATAATAGTTGTCGGGTATATCGAGGAAGCTCGCGCCGGCCGCACGCATGGCGGATACGGTCTTGAATATGTCGTCGCAGGTGAATGCGATGTGCTGGACTCCGGCGCCAAAGAACTCCGAGAGGAACCTTGACGACATGGTCTGGGTCGCCGTCGAGGCGTTGAGAACCAGGCGCAGCGAGCCGGAACGGTTTTGCAGGACCTGGCTCTTCACCAGCCCGAGCGGATCGGCGATCTCGAGCTGCGGCGCTCGCTGGACATCGAAGAGCCCGGCATAAAACTGTTCCCACGAGAGCATCTCCTCGAACCGCATCGATTGCGAGATATGATCGACCTCGCCGAGCGTTCCGGGCTCGCCCTCGCTTGCGACCGCGACGAAGTCGATGTCCCAATTGGGCGACATCGGCTCGAGAAAATACAACAGGCTTCCTCCCACGCCGCGAATCGCGGGGATGGTCATCTCGCCGGTACCGACCGGCTGCCGAAAGCCCGCCGCTTGCAGTGCGTCGGCCCGGCTCATCATGGCCGCGACATCGTCGACTTCAAGCGCAATCGCGCACACGCCCGAACCGTGCGTGACATAATGCGATCTGGCGAAACTGTCCTGCGAACTGTTGATGAGGAGGTTGATCGCGCCTTGCGACCACCGCTCAACGGCCTTGGAGCGGTGGCGTCCGGTCAGGCGGAAGCCAAGCCGGCGCAGCAGCGCGGCCAGGGGCGCGGCGTGGGTCGGATCGACGGCGAACTCGACAAAGGCAACGCCGCAGACCTTGGTTCGGTCATGCAGGGCGCGCTCGCCGGCGAGCAACAGAAGCGAACGCATGCCGTCGAGCGCGACCTCCTTGGTCGATTGCGCCCGGAACTGGTCGTTGAAGATTTCAAGCGACAGCGCTCCCTTGTAGCCGGTGGCATCGATCGCCCGCATGAAATCGCCGACCGGGAGGTTTCCCTGCCCCGGAAAGCAGCGGAAATGCCGGCTCCACGACAGCACATCGAGATCGAGCTGCGGCGCATCGGCAAGCTGAACCAGGAAGATGCGGTCCGCCGGTATGGTCGCGATCGGTCCGACGGGAAAGCGGGGCGCCAGAGCGTGGAAGCTGTCCAGGATGATCCCGATCGCGGGATGATTGGCGCGCCGCACGATTTCCCAGGCGTCTCGATAGTCGTTGACATAGCGCCCCCACGCCAGCGCCTCGAAGCCGACCCGCAGCCCCCTCGCCGCTGCCCGCTCTCCCATTTCGCGGAAATCCTCGGCGGCGCGGTCGATTCCGCCGAGCGCCAGCGGCGAGACATTGCTGCACACCAGCAGGAGATCGGTGCCGAGTTCGCCCATCAGGTCGAACTTCTTTTCGGCGCGGCGGAAGGCCTGTTTGCGCTGCGGCTCCGGCATGCCCTCGAAATCGCGAAACGGTTGCAGGGCGCAGATGCGAAGGCCGAGATCGGCGCACATCCGCGCGACATCGCGCGCAGAGCCGTCGAACGAAGTGAAATCGTTCTCGAATATCTCGACGGCGTCGAAGCCCGCCGCCGCGATCGTCCTCAGCTTCTCGTCGAGCGCGCCGCCAATCGAAACCGTTGCGATCGATCGTATCATGTCACCCTCCGCCGCCCCGATAGATCAGCTCTTGACGTTCCTCAATAATGAATCTGCGCCACCTTGCGCAATTCATCCGATGTGGCCGTGCCGAGACCGAAGAATTCGAGATAGGCGGGTATCTGCTCGAACAGCATGTCGGTGCCCACCTGATAGTCGCAACCTCGCGCCCGCACCGCGGCCAGGAACGGGGTGATTTCCTCCTTCATCACGACCTCGCCGACGAAGGCCGAGGCCGAAATGCGCTCCACATTCATCGGCAGCGGATCATCCTTTTTCATGCCGAGTGGCGTAGCATTGACGACGACGTCGTATCCGGCGGGATCCGGCGAACCCGTAACCACTTCGAGCTTCGGATAATGGACCTTTAGGCGCTCCGCCAGCCCATTCATGGCCTGCGGGAAGGCATCGTAGAGACCGAGTCTCGAAGCGCCGGCCTTTGCCAGCGATGCCGCGATCGCCGAACCGACCCCGCCCGACCCGGCGACAAAGGCGCTCGCGCCCTTGACATCGCGGCCCTTGCTGGAGAGCCCGCGCACAAAGCCCTCGCCGTCGAACATATCGCCGACCAGCACGCCGCGCTGACCGGTCCGCACCGCGTTGCAGGCGCCTGCGATCCTGGCCGACACGGAAGCCTCCTCGACCAGCCCAAGCGTGGCGACCTTGTGGGGCATGGTGACGAGAGCGCCATGCACGTTGGTCAGCCTGAAGACGAGCTTCAGGAAGTCCGCGTAGTCCTCGCTCTTGCAGCCCATCGGCACCACGGCTGCGTTGATCCTGCACCGCTCGAAGAACGGATTGTAGATCATCGAGGATTTGAACGATTCCGTCGGGTAGCCGATATGGGCGATGATCCTGGTTCTGCCGTCGATCATTTCAAACCTGTCGTCATGAAAGCAGGAGCGCGGATGCTCTCGGTGGCCCCTGCCCGCTTGTCAGGGGCGGTCATGCCGGTGCGGCATCGCCGAACGAAGCCGCTCTCAGCCGATCATAGTCCTGCTTGGCCATCGGCGCGGCGCCGGAATTGCCAAGGTCCTTTACCGGAAGCCGGTAGGTTTCCCGCGCCGAAAACGCCGCAAGCGCGGAGACGGCCGTGACGGCAAAGGCGATGGTTCCGACGGTCAGCGGCACATCGGCCGATCCCGGAGGGGCCACGGTTGCGAACAGCGCCGGCAGCAAGGCCGTGATCGTCGTGCCGATGTTCTGAGAGATCGCCATCGCCGAGACGCGGTACCTGGTCTGGAACAGCTCCGGATAGAAGCTCGGGAAGACCGCGTTGTAGCCCTGATAGACAATGCCCCACATCAAAATCGAGAGCGCGATGGCGATCGGCACATTCTTGATGCTGATGGCGTAGAGATAGGCGTATGCGAGCAGGCCGGAGCAGAGGGCGCCGGCAATGATCGGCCGTCTCCTGCCGACCTGGTCCGAGAGATTGCCGACCAGCGGGATGACCAGCACCGCGGCGATATTGCCGAGCACCGGAATCCAGAGATAGACGTCGGCT
>JAFAUV010000108.1 GCA_019243075.1 Bradyrhizobium sp. | reverse complement strand
GGGAAGGTTGATCGACGTGCCGCTCGGCGACGCCAATGCACCGCTGGAATTGAAGGTGAAGGTCGTGCCGACATTCGTCCACTCCGGCGTCGTGCCGGTCGCGCTGGTGCTGGTCTGATAGAACAGCTGCCAGCTGTCCTGATGTCCTGATCCGAGCGAGGCACTGTCGACCTTGGCCCAGCGCAATTGCAGGTTCACCGGCGTGCCTGCCGCATTGTAGGCGGTCACAGCACCGCCGCTGATCGATTCATTGGTGAATGTCGTCACGTCGTTGGCAATGACCTGACCATGGCCGGTGATGCCACCGCCCCGCGCAATGGTGGCGGGGATGCTCCCCAGACCGAGCTGGGCGAGCGCGTTGCCGGTTCCTGAGACCGTCATGTTCGATGTGGTGCCGGTCTGGAGCGTGATCTCGCCGCCTGAAACGCTGGAGGGTGTCCCCGTCGACCCCGCACCGGTGATGGTGTCAATTGTGGTCAGGAGCTGGCCCACGGTCGCCCCGGGGCCGACGGTGTAAACGCCGCCGCTTAAATTAATGCCGGGGGCCGCCGTGTCGTCGAACTTGATTGTCGTGCTGTTGACAACCATCGTCGAGCCGTTGGTGATTACGGGGGTCGCAAGGTCGTTGGACGTGGAGCCGGCGGTGCCGAATATCTGCGTTGACGAGGTGATCTGCGACGCACCGGCCGTGTTGTCGTTGTCGACGACGGAGCCGGTGTAGGCGGTGCTGGTAATCGGCGAAACCGTGCCTGACTGCAGCGGACTGAAGCCCGTGGAGAAATCGGCAGGATTGATGCCGCCGTCGGCGGTGATCGTGTTGGCGGCGGCGCTTGTGCTTGCCGTCGTCTTCGGCGTCGTCGGCAAGTTCGCGGCGTAGGTCAGCGCGGTCGTCGCCTGCGCCGGGATGAAGTTGTTCTGGAATTGCAGCACCGACGGCACGTTGCCGGTCGGGTTGCCGGTCTTGGGGTCGACGGTGACGCCCATCAGGTAGTAGCCGGCTCCGTTGACCAGGTTGCCGTTGGCGTCGACCTGGAAATCGCCGCGACGGGTGTAGTCGGTGACGCCATCGAACACCGGCGCGTTGTCGCTGATGGAGGTCGGCTTCTGCACCGAGAAGAAGCCGTCGCCGTTGATCGCCATGTTGGTGGCGACCGTGGAGTTCGTGACCGTGCCCTGAGTGGTGATGGTCTGCTGGGAGAACGCGGTGACGCCGCCCGCGACCTGCTTGTTGGACACGGTGGCGTCGGGGATCAGGTCCTCGAAGGTGGTATCGATGCCCTTGTAGCCGACGGTCGAGGCGTTCGCGATGTTGCCGGAAATGTTCTGGAGGGCGAAAGACTGGGTCGAACGGCCGCCCACCGCCGTCGTCAGTGCGTCGAAGATACCCATAACATTGTCTCCACATACGATTGGCTCGGCCAGCCGGGCAGGCTGGAGCCGCACTTCGTCGCGGAGACTGTCGCAAGCGCTATGCCAAAGGCAAAACCACGACAGATCAGATACTTAAATGAAAATCCCGGCTCCAATGACCGGGGCACAATTGCCGGCGGGCAACAATTGCCGGGCGAACCGCGCAAGGTGGATGGATCGACCTACCCTTGCCGCCACTACCGGTATCCGGTACTATTCGCCGCGTGGACTACGAATGGGACAACAGCAAAGCCGTTGAAAATCTTCACAAGCACGGCGTGGACTTTGTGGACGCCATCGCAGCCCTTGAAGACCCCAATCGGTTGGAAGAGATCGACACCCGATTCGTCTACGGCGAGGAGCGTCTTCGAATAATCGGAATGACCCACGAAGAGGTGCTGTTCGTGGTTGTAACACTCCCCGCGGAGGATAGATGCAGAATCATATCGGCCCGAAAGGCCACGCGACATGAGCAAGACCGGTACTACGCGGGTGACGGTGAAACCTGGTGACCCGCGGCGACGGGGCGAGAGCGATTGGGAGCGGCTCGAGGCCATGACTGACGAGGGGATCCTGGCCGCCGCGCTCGCTGATCCCGATGCGCAACCGCTCGCGCCCGAGCAACTTGCGAGGATGCACCGCGCGTCGCGCGTCAAGGTGCTTCGGCAACGTCTCGGCATGACGCAGGTGGAATTTGCCGACGCCTTCCACTTGCCGATCACGACGTTGCGGGATTGGGAGCAACACCGCAGCACACCGGACGCGCCCGCCCGCGCGCTATTGCTGGCCATCGAGCGTGATCCGGAAGTCATGCGAAGGCTGCTCGCGGACAAGGCGGCCTAGCTCCGCAGCAAGATCGAATCGCGGAGCGCCTCCTTGCCGACCCTCAGCTTGCCTGCGGGCCGGCCGGATGAAACACCAGCGCATAGCCGTCCATGCAGTAGCGCAGGCCGGTCGGCTTCGGGCCGTCGTCGAAGACGTGGCCGAGATGGCCGCCGCAGCGGCGGCAATGCACCTCGGTGCGCAGCATGCCGAAGGTGCGGTCCGAGGTGGTGCCCACCGCGTTCTCGAGCGGTTGATAGAAGCTCGGCCAGCCGGTGCCGCTTTCATATTTGGTCTCGGAGGAGAACAGCGGCAGGTCGCAGCCGGCGCAGGCGAAGATGCCCTTGCGGTGCTCCTTCAGAAGCGGGCTCGACCCCGGCCGCTCGGTGCCCTGGTTGCGCAGGATCTCGTATTGCTGCGGCGTGAGCTGCGCACGCCATTCGGCATCGCTCTTCTCGATCTCGAACTTCTGGCTGTCCTTCTCGGCGGCCTTGGCCGGCGACATCTTCAGCCAGCGGAAGGCGGCCAGTCCGAGCAGGCTGGCGACGGAGGCAAGCAGGATGCGGCGGTCGATCATGGCGGGTCTCCGTGACGGTTCGCTAAAAAATACGGAACTCCCCTCCGGAAAGTTACACCGCTTCGCGAAGATTATTCTCAACTAAACGCGAGCCGGGGCCTTATGCCCCCTCGCCTTCGTCCTGGCCGGCCGGAATCGGCGGCGGCGGCTCTACGGACTGCGGTGGCTGGCTGGCCTGCGCCGGCCGCGGTTGCGGCGGCCGAACCGGACGCGGGCGGCCCGGCGGCGGCCGGCGCGCCACGGCCGGACGCGTGCCCGCCTGCCGGTTGGCTTCGGCGAGCCGGGCCTCGCGGAGGCCCTCCCGGATGCGGACCCGTTCGCGGTGACGGGCCAACGCGCCCGCCGCCGCCGAGCTGCCCCTGTTCCAGAGACCGACGACGAGCACCGCGGCCCGGCCGGCCGGCCCACCGGCCCATACCAGCTCGAACGGCGTGAACAGCCGCCAGCGCTCATCGCCCCACAGGATGCTGCGCGCGATCAGTTGCCCGGCCATCGCCGAGGTATTGAGGCCCTGGCGGCCAAAGCCGCTCGTGACCCACAGCCCCTTTCGCAACTGCCCGATCTGCGGCATGCCGTGCACGGTCTGGCCGATCGCGCCGCCGAACGTGTCGGTGATCTCGATCCGGCCGAGTTTCGGGAAGATGGTGCGAATGCGGCGGGCGATGGCGCCGGCAAAGCGGCGCGGTCGTCCCGCCCAGGTGATTTCGGGGCTCGCCCACATCAGCCGGCCGCCGTCGACGACGCGGAAATGATCGATGCCGTCGGTGTCGCTGACCGACCCCTTGAAGCCGACGACCTCGGCGAGCCGGTCGCCCAGCGGGGCGGTGACGCCGGCATAGCGCCAGACCGGCAGCAACGTCTCCGACAGCCGCCGGAGCGGCGCGCCGAGATGGACATTGCCGGCGAGCACGATGTGAGAGGCGCGCAGCCGCGCCGACGGCGTCACGATGCGCTTGCGGATGCCGGAAGAATCGATGCTGACCACCGGCGTGTCCTCGAAAATGCGCGCGCCCGCCCGCCGCGCCAGCGCAGCCAGGCCATGGACATATTTGCGACCGTCGATCTGAAACGCCTTCGGATAATAGATGCCGTGGAAATAACGGTCGGTCTTCAGCTCGGTGCGCACGCGATCGATCTGCCAGCCCTCGACTTCCGTCGCGAAATCCTCCAAGAGCATCTGCAGCCGGCTGATCAGCTGGTCGCCGGCATCGACATTGGAAACTTCGAGCGCGCCCTCGCTCAACGAGATGCCCGGCATCGCCGCTTCGGTGGCGGTGGCGCGGACATAGTCGGCGCCCGCTTTCGACAGCGACCACAGCTCGCGGGCGTCCTCGAAGCCGACGCGCTCGATCAGATCGCCGAGCGGCAGGCCATAGCCGGGCATCACCGTGCCGAGCTGGTTGCCGGACGCGTTCCATCCGACATGCCGGCCCTCGAGCACGGCGACGCTGGCCCCCATCCGCGTCGCCTCCAGCGCAACCGTCAGGCCGGCCAGACCCGCCCCGACGATGCAGATGTCGACATCGAGGTCGAAGGTGAGCCGCGCGCGCTCGCGCAAGGCCGCGGCGTCGGCTCCCTCGGTCGTGCTGGCTGGAGTCTCGATCATGGCTCTTTATTGCGACGCAGCTGTTGCGCAGCCTCTTCTCTTTACCAAGACTTGTTCTCTACGAAGACTTGGTGGCGTTGTCACCTTGCCCTAAGCGTTGGCTTGTAGACTAATATCAGGACGAATCGAGGCTGGCCCCATGCGCCGTTTGATGCTGCTGCGTCACGCCAAGACCGAGACCGACGCGCCATCCGGCCGCGACCAGGACCGCCGTCTCGATGACCGGGGCCGCAGGGATGCCGCCGAGATCGGCGGCTGGATCGGCCGCCATCCCCCGTTTCCCGATTTCGTGCAGGTTTCGCCCGCCGTCAGGGCCAAACAGACCTGGGAACTGGCCTGGGAGGCGATAAAGGAACAGGCGCCACTGCCGCAGGTCGACTTTCTGCCGGAACTCTACGGCGCCGACCCGGCGCAGATGCTCGAGATCATTCACACCGCCTCGGCGACCGACCCAAAGCGTCTGATGGTGGTCGGCCACAATCCCGGCATGCACGAGCTGGCGCTGATGCTGACCGGCGGCGGCGACGCCGCGCAGCGCAAGGCGCTGGCCGACAATCTGCCGACCTCGGGCCTTGCCGTGCTCGACTTTGCGACCGACGATTGGCACGAGGTGGCGTTCCGCCGCGGCAGGCTGGTTTTGTTTGTGAGCCCGAAGCTCATCAAGCAGACGTCGGGGGACTGAGGCAGGAGCTTTCGGGCCAACTTGGCGGGGACAGGGAGGCGCAGATGTTCAAATCCATTCTGGTGCCGATCGATCTGGCCGATACCGATCTGGCGAAGCCCGCGATTGCCACCGCCGCGACGCTGTCGCACACCTGGAACGGCAGCGTCCGCCTGCTCAACGTGCTGCCGATGACGCCGGTGATGCTCGCCGAATATGTGCCCGCGGATTTCGATGCGCAGCAGCGCCAGACCTCCGAGGAGGCGCTCGCCATCGTCGCCCGCGAATCCGGCATCGACCAAGGCCGCATCTCGACCATGGTGCGCCAGGGCGGCATCTATCACGAGATCCTGGAGGAAGCCGCCGCGGTCAAGGCCGATCTGATCGTGATGACCTCGCACCGGCCGGCCATGCGCACCTATTTCCTCGGCTCCAACGCCGGGCATGTCGTGCGTTACGCAAAATGCTCGGTGCTGGTGGTGCGGCATTAGTTAGCGCATGATGCGGAAAAGGGCGCGGCCGTTTTCAAAAGATCATGCGCAAACAGGGCAGCATTCGTAAAGTGCTGCGTGGCGGCGCCGGCATCCGCTCACGGCCATTCCGCGATAAACCCCCTCACCTTGTAGGGCTCGATCTTGTCCCATTCGGCGAGCACACGGCGGCGGAACTCGGGATGCTCGTGCCAGCGCTCGCCCTTGAGGCAAACTCAATATTCATTTCGTCCGATTACGGCAGCAACGCCTGCGGGATGCGGCCGAAGCCGTAGCTGATCGGCCGGTTGCGGCGGATGAAGCCCCCGACCTGCCAGGCAAACAGCGCGGCAAAGCCGATCAGGAACAGGACGCCGCCCCACAGGCCGATCATCAGCGCGCGGATCAGCAGGCTCAACATCATGAGGCCGACCAGCCCCACCAGGGCGAGCGCGGCGGCATAGGTCCTCGGCCCGAGCCCGCCCCTCAACTCGGCCGTGCTGCCCGCAGCCGCCATGCGTTCGTGCAAGGCGACGATGAAGCAGCGGTAGTCGCCGTCCTGCGGCGCCATCAGCGCTGCCGTCTGCCAGGACGTCGAGAGAATCGCAAGCCGCGCGCCGCCCTCGTGGCGGAGGTCGGCGCGGAAGCGATGCTGCTGCATCGACACCGGCCTATAGGTCAGGCGGACGGCCGAGATCCCGGCATAAGGCCAGACCGCCGACCGGCCCGGCAGCCGCCACGACAATCCGTCCTGGGTCAGTTCGAATTGATGCGCGGTCCCGATCAGCGACGCCTTGTAGGCGTAGCGGATGGCCGGCGCTTGCGATCTCGTTTGTTCCTGCAGGCTCAACGTCGTGGTCCGGGCGGCTTGCGATAGCAGCGGAGTTTATCCTACAAGCGGCTCATGGCCGAAACGAACTTTTTTCCGCGCCGTCTGATCCAGGGCGGCGCCGCGATCTCCGGCGTGCTGCTGGCGCTCGCGGTGCACATGCTGGTCGCGCGTTACGGGCTCGACCTCGGCGGCCTTTGGCGCGCGGACACCAGCAATTTCGTGCCGGCGGGCGCTGCGATCGCATGGTGGCTGATCGCGACGGTGGCGTTTTCCGGCGGCTATTTCACCGCGAACCTGATGCACAGCGCGGTCTCCGGCCAGATCCCGCAGCGGATGCGGCAATTCCTGATCGCGGTGGGCGTGCTGCTGCTCGCCGGCGCGGGCCAGGCCGCGGCGGCGCCGAGCGCGATTCCGACTGTGGCCGGTGTGCTGGCCGGGATCGCCGCGTTGTGCCTCGGTGCGGTGATGGCGTTCTGCGGCGCGCATTTCGCCCTCCGCAAGGCGTAAGGGCGCCCTCGCCCAGCGCGGGATGACGTTTCTTCGAATCGTCATTCCCTCTATCTTTTTGTTTGCTTTTGTTTGAGCATGATCTTTTCGGAAAACCGCTGCACACTGTTCCGGATCATGCTCTAGCGCGCGGTTTTCGCGCGGCCGCGGATCGCGATCGCTGCGATCAGCAGCAATGCGGCGGAGATCACCAGCGCGCCGCGCGTGCCGGCCATGAAGGCGTCGGCTTGCCCGATCAGCGATCCGAACAGCGCAACCCCGAGCACGCTGCCGGTCTGTCGCGTCGAATTGAGCACGCCCGCCGCGATGCCCGAGCGCGACTTCTCGACGCTTCCGAGCAGGGTTGAGGTCAAGGGCGGCACCAGCAGGCCAAGTCCGCCGCCGAGCGCCACAAGCTGAAGCGAAACTTCCCAATAGGATGTGCCGGGCGCAATCGGCAGCAGAGCGATGCAGCCGGCGGCCGCGATCGCAGACCCAAGCGCAATCGTCTGCGGCGCGCCGATCCGCTCGGCCACGCGGGCGGCCACCAGATTGACCGGCAGCACCGCGCCCAGCATCGGCAGGAAGGCGAGCCCGGTCGCGAAGGCGGACCATCCATTGATGCGCTGGAAATAGAGGCTGAAGACGAAGATCAGCCCGTAGAAGGCGATGTTGACAAAGAGGCCGGCCAGCGCCGTCACCGCAAACATGGGCTGCGCGAACAACGACAGCGGCAGCATCGGCTGCGGTGCGCTCCGCTCCCGCAACACAAACAGCAGCGCAAGGACCGCGGCCGCGACAAAGCCTGCGATCACAAGCGCGTGGCTCCAGCCGATCGCGCCGCCCTCGATGATCGCGCCGGCAAGGCAGGCGAGTGCGCCGATCGCCGCGGCCTGACCGGGCAGGTCGAGCTCGTGTTGCGGCGAGCGCGTGGTTTCGCTGGCATAGCGCCAGGTCAGCCACAGGCCGGCAAGCCCGATCGGCAGATTGACGTAGAAGATGAGGCGCCAGCCGATCAGCGCGATCAGGCCGCCGCCGACGAGCGGCCCCGCGGTCAGCGCAAGACTTGCGCCTGCCGCCCAGATGCCGACCGCACGTCCGCGCGCCCTGTCGTCGGGATAGGCATGGCTGAGCAGCGCCAGCGAATTCGGAACCAGGATCGCAGCGCCCAGCCCTTGCGCCGCGCGCGCCACGATCAATGTCAATGCATTCGGTGCGAGACCGCAGGCCAATGAGGCCGCGGTGAAGATCGCAAAGCCGGCCATGAACACGCGCTTGGCGCCGACACGGTCGCCCAGCGCGCCCGCGGTCAGGATCAGCGCGGCGAATGCAATCGTGTAGGCGCTCACCACCCATTGCAGCTCGGCGACGCCGCCGCCGAGCGAAGCGCCGATGCTGCTCAGCGCCGTGTTGACGATGGTGACATCGAGTTGCACCACGCCATAGCCGAGGCTCATGGCAGCAAGTGTCAGCACGCTTGAAAGGCGCGAACGATCGGCCGTCGGTTCCGGCGCGTAGCCGCGCTGGTTCAGATAAGCGATTTGCATGGTTTCACCTCCGATATGGAGCCACAACGCACGCATATAGTCCTCAGTTCGCCGCAACACTTCGTTGGCGGTCGAAGTGTCTTGCCTGTCTCGACGATCTCCGATCGCCGCGCGGCGGCGCCTCATTGCGCATCTGCGCCTTTGCCGGCAACGCGGTGCCGGTGACTGGCGTCGGCGTCATTTCGACGCCGGCCGGTCCCCGCGCGCACAAGCCTTCGGGGACCCGCGCGACGTTTTGCCTCAAGGGGAATGGAAGCCGGTTCTGGCTTTCGAACGTTGCGCAGAAGGCCGAAAACAGCCAAGCGGGAACAGCCAGGTGGGCGGACTGCGGAACCGGACGGACCCGGGGCGAAACCGGCCACAATCGGCCCCGAAACCGCTTTCTTTGGCGCCTATCCGGGGCAGTTTGAGGACGACGGCCGCGCTCGTCGATAGGGTCAGGCCGCCGTTGTCAAGGACTGCACAACCGGGCCTTTTTGCCTTATTTGGAACTCCGGGATACGGAGCGATCGGCCGCCGCGTTCGATCGATGGTTCGAACAGGCCCCTTATGGATCGAGTCGCCCTGCCGGGAGGACGAATGCAAGAACTGCTGACCGCGTTCAGGCGTGGTTTCAAGAAATGGATCGGCTGGAAGCGGTTGGGGATGGCGGCAAGCCTGCTCATCATTGCCCTTGCGGTGCGAACACTCGTCCACACGCTGAAGGGCGTCGACACCGGCGTGATCCTGACCGCACTGACCGACATTCCGCCGGCCCACATCGCGCTGGCCGCGCTCTGCGTGGTATGCGCGTTCTGCACCCTGACCTTTTATGATTTCTTCGCACTGCGCACGATCGGCAAGAAAGCCGTGCCGTACCGGATCGCCGCGCTGTCGGCCTTCTGCAGCTATTCGATCGGCCACAATCTCGGCGCCACCGTCTTCACCGGCGGCGCGATCCGTTTCCGGATCTATTCCGACTACGGGCTGAACGCGATCGATGTCGCAAAAATCTGCTTTCTCTCCGGCCTGACCTTCTGGCTCGGCAACCTGGTCGTGCTCGGCATCGGCATGGCCTATCATCCGGACGCGGCCTCTGAGATGGACCTCTTGCCGGGCGAGCTGAACCGCCTGATCGCGCTCGGCTGTCTCGCCGGAATAGTGACCTACTTCGTCTGGCTGGTGACCGGCAAGGAACGGCGCCAACTCGGACAGAACGGCTGGAAGGTGGTGCTGCCCTCGGCCAAGCTGACGCTGGTGCAGATCCTGATCGGCGTGGTCGATCTCGGCTTCTGCGCCACCGCGATGTATCTATTGATGCCGATGCAGCCGCACATCGATTTCCTGTCGCTGGCGGTGGTGTTCATCCTCGCGACCCTGCTCGGCTTCGCCAGCCACGCGCCCGGCAGTCTCGGAGTGTTCGATGCCGCGATGCTGGTCGCGCTGCCGCAGTTCGGAAGGGAACAATTGCTGGCGACGCTGCTCGTGTTTCGGGTACTTTACTTCGTGATCCCGTTTTCGATCGCGATCTCGATCATGGGGACGCGCGAGCTGTGGCTCAATGTCGTGCTGCCCTGGAAGCAACGGCGCCGGCTCAACGGCAACGGCAACTACGGTCCTTCCGGCTCCGCCAAAACCTCGCCCGCGCCGCAGCCGACGGCCACGCCCGTGCCCGCAAAGGCCGCCGTGGTGCAGCCATTCAAGCGCTACAAATCGTAGGGCTGATCCTGGCCATAACTTCCCAGGAGACATCGAGGGCGATCACGTGATCGCGCTTTCGATGGATACTCTTATTTCCGCCCCAACTGTAACGTCAAAACCGGCGCCATGATCCGCCCTTGCCTACGTTCGGTCATTTGCGCGGCGCTGCTCGCGGTCGCGCTGTTTTCGGCGTCGGCAGGGCCCGCGGCCGCGCAGACGGCGGCGGCCGCTTCGGCCCCGATGCAGATTTCGTGGGAGGTGAGAAACCGCTTCCGCCTGTTCCGCGAGGAACGCGATTTCCTCCTCCACGCCGACAGCCTGCGCAATCGCGGCGTGCTGGCGTCCGAGGACGCGCTCGAAGTGCAGAGCGACGGCCGCGGCTGGGCGCGCAACATGGTCAACCGCCTCTGCATCGACCTGCAGGGGCGCGTGGCCGATCCCTGCATCCGCGACAACGTCAAGGAAAACTACCTGACGCCGATCGATCATGCCATCGTGGTGCGGCTGACCGGCGAGGTCCCGGTCGGCGCCACCTGCGCCTGGTCGTTCGACGACGGCGACGAGCCCCAGCAATCGACCTTCGACTGCGCCGAGCCGGTCAATCTGCGCGTCCGCTACGGCCGCCAGACGGTCGCGACGGTCGAGGTGTCCTCGGGCTCGGATCCCTCGCAACGGATTTCGACCGAGATCAGGGTGCGCGACATCTTCATCGCCGGCCTCGGCGACAGCATCGCCTCCGGCGAAGGCAATCCGGACCGCGCGGTGGCTCTGGCCGATGAAGGCTTCTGCTTCCGCTATTATTTGGGATCGGCTGCGGCGCAATATTACCGGCCGAGCCGCGGCGGCTACAAGGGCGGCCGCGCCTGCGAGGCGCCGGATTCGCTGGCGAACTGGCAGCATTACGGCGCGCTCTGGTTCAACGCCGCATGCCATCGCTCGCTCTACAGCTACCAGACCCGCGCCGCGCTCGCGCTCGCCGTGGATTATCCGCATATTGCGGTCACCTATCTGCCGCTCGCCTGCACCGGCGCCAGCATTGCCGACGGCTTGTTCGGCAGCCAGCGCGCCCGCGAATGCCCGCCGAGCAAATCGAGCACCACCTGCCAGGCCGGCGTCAACGGACAGCTCGCCGAGTTGCGTGCCGCCGTCACCGCGGCCAAGCGCCGCCAGCCCGACCGCACGCTCGACCTCGTGCTGCTGTCGATCGGCGCCAACGATGCCTATTTCTCCGGGCTCGTCGCCGACGTGATCGTCGATACCGCGACCGAGCGCGAGCTGTTCCGCCGCACCGGCGTGATGGCCACGGTGGACGATTCCCGGGCGGTGCTCGCAAGCGATCTGCCGCGCGGCTTCGCGAAACTGCGTGAGGCGCTCCGGCCTTTGATCGGCGACCTCGCGCACGTGGTCTATACCTCCTACGCCAATCCGGCGCTGACGAACGGCGGCGCGCCCTGTCCGGGCGGCCGGGCCGGGTTCGACATCCATCCCTCCTTCAATGCCGATCCGCAGCGGCTGGCCGACGTCTCCGCCTACGTGCAGAACGAGTTCTTGCCGCAGCTCAAGGCGCTGGCGCTGTGCCAGTCGGGCATCCTCTGCCGCGATCCGGCGTCCGACCGCTTCACCTTCGTCGAGGCGCACCAGGCCGCGTTCAGCAATCATGGTTTCTGCGCGCGCGCCGACAGCGATCCCGCTTTCGACAAGGAGTGCTTTTCGCCGAAGGGCGAAAGCTTCGACCCCGACATCGTGAACTCGGCGAACCAGCCCCTGCTCTGCGGCCGCAGCGCCGGCGAATATCGCGCCTATCTGCCGCGGGCGCGCTGGATCCGCGACGCCAATGACAGCTACTTCGCGGCCATGACCTATCCGCAGGGATTGCCGACTTCGATGCAGCCCGCCGACATTCATGACGCCACCTGGGGCGTGCTGTCGGCGGTTTATGGCGGCGCGGTACATCCGTCCGCCGAAGGACATGCCGCGATGGCGGATGCCGTGCTGCCGGCGGCTTCTGCGGTGCTCGGCCTCGATGCGGCGGAGCCGCAGGTCCAGGGCCAGCCGCTGGCACCGAGCGGGGCGGCGCAACAATAGGCGGTTTTGCCGGGGCCCTGCTTCCCAAGCGACAGCGTCACGCGTAGATTTGGCCGCTCGGCCGCCTGGCGGCGCGACATGCGACCATACGCGATCGACGACAAGCAGGATCGCACAGGGAGAAAACCATGAATGACCGACTTCCGCCGTTGCGGCGGGCCGCGCTTGCCGCTACTGCCGCCGCCCTCTGCCTTGCCGCGCCGGCCCATGCGCAATCCGGCGATCCCATCAAGATCGGCGTCATCGCCGAGGTGCAGTCGATTGCCGGCGCCGACACCGGCCACGGCGCGCAGATCGCCGCCGACGAGATCAATGCCAAGGGCGGCATCCTGGGCCGCAAGATCGAGATCGTCACCTACGACAACAAGAGTTCGTCCGCCGATTCGGTGCGCGCGTTCCAGCGCGCCGTGAGCGAGGACAAGGTGAGCGCGGTCATCGCGAGCTACATCAGCGAAGTCGTGCTCGCGCTCGAGCCCTGGGCGGCGCGGCTGAAGATGCCGCTGATCACGCCGGGTGCGGCCTCGAACGAGATCACCAAAGCGATCCACAACGACTACGACAAGAACAAGTACACCTTCCACGGCTACCTGACTTCCGCCGCCCAGGCGCAGCTCGTCTGCGACGCGGCCAAGGATCTCCTGGTCGACCGCCTCAAGCTCAAGAACATTGCGATCATGAGCGAGGACGCGGCCTGGACCAAGCCGCTCGACATCGGCTTTGAGGCCTGCTTTCCGAAGGTCGGCATGAACGTCGTGGACCACGTGCGCTTCTCGCCCGACACCACCGACTTCACCCCGATCTTCAACAACATCGAGGGCAAGAAGCCGGATGCGATCGTGACCGGCATTTCCCATGTCGGCGTGCAGCCGACGGTGCAGTGGAAGAACCAGCAGGTGCCGATCGCGATGTTCGGCATCTCGGCGCAGGCGTTGAGCCCGACCTTCTGGAACGACACCAATGGCGCCGCCGACGGCGTACCGTCGCTCGCGGTAGCGACGCCCGATGTCGCGGTGACCAGCAAGACCAAGCCGTTCGCCCAGGCCTTCAAGGCCAAGTACGGCGCGCCGCCGGCCTATACCGGCTACACCGCCTATGACGACGTCTACATCATCACCGAGGCCATCAAGCGCGCGGGCTCGACCGATCCCGACCGGATGGTCGCGGAGATGGAAAAGACCAAATACGAGGGCACGATCGGCAATATCGAGTTCTACGGCAGGGACGAGGAGTTCACCCACGGCATCAAGTCCGGCCCCGGCTACGTCACCGGCCTGGTGTTCCAGTGGCAGAACGCCAGGCAGGTCACGGTCTGGCCGCAGAAGATCGCGGAAGGCCAGCTGAAGTTTCCGGATTTCGTGAAGCTGTCGCAGTGAGCCGATTCCAGCTCGTACCGTTCGTTTGCGTTCACGCAGGCTACACGCTTTCAGCAGCCTGTCTTACGATCCGGGCTTCTGTGCTGCCAATCTGCAGAGCTGGTCGCTCCTCAGCCTGACTTTCGCGCTGCCGTCAGCGGCAGGTCGAGCTCCACCCGCTCGTGCATGACCTTTGGCATGATGCGGCCGCGTTCGCCCCGTTCGAGGCGGACGAGGCCGTAGCCCTCCATCGTCCGCAGCGTGCGCGAAAGGTTCGGCTTGGCCTTGCCGGTAAGGCGGGCCAATTCGTCGAGTGACCCGGGTGCCTTTTCGGCGATAATGCGCAGTAGTTCGCGGTTGCCGGCGGACAGGACTTTGGCGAAGGACTCCGTCGAAGTGAACCAGACCTTCGGCTCGCTGGTAGAGATGCGACGCTCACCGCGTGCCACGGCCTTGGTGCGGGCCTTCATCTCCTCGTAGCTGGCGATGCCGACCTTCAAGGTAGTCATGGGATCACTCCTCTCTCGCGCAACACCGCATCGACCGTTTCCCAGAAATCGGCCAGCAGGGTTGCGGCGTCCTGGTACTCATAGGGCCTGACTGTCCGCAATCGGTGACGGTGGTCCTGCGACTTGTCCCGCTTCTGCCGCAGGACCGCATGGGCATTGTCGTATCCGACCAGGCGCTCGCCGTCCGGTCCGTGCAGCGTGAGCGAGTAGTCGAGCCCATGCGGCTTTTCCGGCGAAACCGGCACACGGGTGACGACGAACCGGACCCAATGGCTGCCCCCGGGGTCCACCACCAGAACCTGCCCGTCGAGATCGAGCAGCACATCGAGAGTCGGGTCACGCGAGTCCGTCACCGGACGTTTGGTTATCACATTAAAACAACTCAAGCAAGAGAGCGACGGTATGCAGCAAGCCTACTCCGGATGAGCATAGGCCATGGCGAGCAGCGAGGATCGCGTGGCCAAAGCGAAGCTTGCTCAGCTTGGGATGATGCTGGCGGGCACGAGCCTGCGCGCTTGTCCGCCCTTGGGTTCTTCGAGTTGTCCGAAACCTCGAAGCAGCCGCGCTCAATGGGTCGGCGCGGCCTTCTTGCCGGGGGCGGGCTTCGCCGCGGCTTGCGTCGGGAAATATTTCTGGATGATGACGGGATCGAGCTGCGCCGCCGCGGTGTCGGGCAGGCGATTCCAGACCTCATCCTTGCCGAACAGCGACCAGCCGAGATAGCCGCGCATGGTCAGCGTCTGGCCGTCGGCGCTCAGCGTCATCTTGGCTTTGTAGACCTTGCCGTCGCGCGGATCGAGCACGTTGCCGTTCTCGTAGCTCAATCCGTTGCGCTTCATGTCGCGGATGAAGGGAATGCCGAGCCACGGCATGTCCTTGCGGTCGTCGGTGCATTTCGAGCAGACCGGATCGGGCGGATCGCCCGGCTCGGGATACATCTTGGCGATGATCCCTTCAAAGGTGCCGTTGTGGTCGATGACCAGGAACCAGCCCACCGG
>JAFAUV010000011.1 GCA_019243075.1 Bradyrhizobium sp. | reverse complement strand
GCCGTTCGCGATCAGATTGAGGAACACGCGGGTGATTTCCTGCGGAAACACCTCGATCATGCCCGCCTCGGGGTCGAGGTTCCGCTGCAGCGTGACATTGAACTGCGGCTTTTCGGCGCGCGCGCCGTGATAGGCGAGGTTGAGGCTCTCCTCCACCAGCGCATTGATGTCGGCGGGGCGGTGATCTCCCGAACCCTCGCGCGAATGCAACAGCATGTTCTTGACGATGGAATCGGCGCGCCTGCCGTGTTGCACCACCTTGGCGAGATTGTCCTTCACGAGGGAGGTAAGCTCGTCGACCTCCGCGCGGATGCTTTGGTCGAGCACCGCGGGTTTCAGCGCGTCCTTCAGCTCGTCGGTCAATTCGGCCGAGAGCGCCGCGAAATTATTGACGAAGTTGAGCGGGTTCTTGATCTCGTGGGCGATGCCGGCGGTGAGCTGGCCGAGCGAAGCGAGCTTCTCGGTCTGGATCAGGCGGTCCTGCGCGGTGCGCAAATCCTCCAGCGATTTCGCGAGCTCGCGGGTGCGAGCCTCCGTTTCATCGAACAACCGCACGTTCTCGACGGCGATGACCGCCTGATCGGCAAAGGTCTGCACCAGATCGATCTGGCTTTTGGTGAACGCGCCGGGCTCGGGTCGCGTCAGCACCAGGACGCCCTCGACCCTGTTGTCCCGGAGCATCGGCACGCCCAGCGCCGCGCGAATGCTGACCAGCGCGCCCGCGCTCATCTGCATTTCGGGATCCTGAAGAACATCCGGGATGATCTCGACCTTTCCTGAGGCGATGACGCGTGAGGTCGCCGAACCGCGCCCCGCCTTCGGCGGATTCTGGGCCCAATATTGCAGGAATTCGGGCGTGGTGCTGGACGCCGCCTTGAGCGGAAAAACCTCGCCTTCGCGTAGGAAAATCGAGCCGCGGTTGGCGCCGCTCAACTCGACGGCGGATTTGATCAGGGTTTCGAGAACCGTTTGCAGATCGAACGTCGAGCGGCTGATGACCTTGAGCACGTCGGCGGTCGCGGTCTGCTGCTGCAGCGATTCCTCGAGATCGCGGGTTCGCGCCTGCACCTCGTTGAACAGCCGCGTGTTCTCGATGGCGATCACGGCCTGGTCGGCGAAGGTCTTCAGGAGCTGCATGTGATGGTCGGCGAATGTGCCGGTCGAGGCGCGCGTGACGACAATGAACCCGATCGCGGTGCCCTTGTTCATCAGCGGCGTACACAGCATGCTGCGAAAGCCGCGCGCCCGCGCGATGTCCAGGACCTCGCCGGTCAGGGTCTCGGTATCGGGAACCTGCGTCACCTCGCCGGCCTGCGCGATCTCGAAGGGCGCAAACCGGGAGACCGGCATCGGGAAGGTCGACTTCAATATTTCGTCCGCTTCAGCCGTCGTCGGCGTGAACGCCTCGAGATAAGCCTGTCCATCGATGAAGCGGTAGACGGTCGAGGAAAATCCGTTCAGCAGGGTCTTGGCCCTGGTCGCGATCGCCTCGAATACCGGCTGCACGTCGGCGGGCGAGCTGGCGATCACTTTCAGGATGTCGGCGGTCGCCGTCTGCCGCTCCAGGGCCTCCTTGGTCTCGTTGAACAGCCGCGTGTTTTCGATCGCGATGACCGCCTGGTCGGCAAAGGTCTGGACCAGCGCGAGCTGCTTTTCAGAGAACTTAAATCCAACCTGCGGATGGGCCAGGATGATGCTGCCGATTCCTTGCTCGCCGCGGAGCAGCGGCACGAAGATGGCGCTTCTGAAACCGCCCGCGGCGCTGGCGTTGCGGGTGAGCTCCGGCGTATCCGGGGCCATCGTATCGGCAATCTCGATGATGCGCCGCTCCAGGATGGCCCGCGCCGAGGGCGAGCGATCCGGATCGAACGGCAGCGGATAGACCTTGCTGGCCCCGGAAAAATCGAAATCCGATCGCGTCGCGAGCGCGCCCCAATGAAGCTTGCCGTCCTTCAGCGTCGTGATGGTCGCTGTCGTTGGTGCGAAAAGCCTTGCCGCACTGCCGACGATCGCCTCGAACACCGGCTGCACGTCGGAGGGCGAGCCTGCAATCACTTTCAGAATATCGGCCGTGGCCGTCTGCCGCTCCAAGGCCTCCCTGGTCTCGTTGAACAGCCTTGTGTTTTCGATCGCAATGACCGCTTGGTCGGCGAAGCTCGTCGCAAGCTGGATCTGCCTCTCCGTGAAGGCGATTGGATCGCGATGCGCGGTCGAAAGCACGCCGATGACGTTTCCCTGCCGGATCATCGGGACGGACATGAGCGCGTTGTAGCCGAATTTCTGCGCAAGGTTCTGCGTGGCTGCGGGTGCGTCCGGATTGCCCGCGATTGGTGCGATCTGCAGAGCGCGTCTCGTGATAACCGCCCTCCCGGGCAGCACCCGATCGTCCGCTGGAAGCGGATAGTAGCTTGCCAACTCCTCGAAGCCAGGATCGCCCTTGAGACCGGCCACGTGCAGCATGCCGTCGCGCAGGAGAAAGACCGCCGCAAAGCGCGTGCCGAACAACCGCAGGAGATTGTCGAGAACGGCCTCGAATACCGGCGTGGGGTCCGCAATCGATCCGCTTATCGAGGCCAGGATTTCGGACGTCGCGGTCTGGCGGTCGCCCGCCGCGCGCAATTCGCTCTGCAGCCGGAAACCGACCAGCGCGCCGGCGGTTTGCCGCTCGATCGCCGCGTCGCGCTCGGCGAGGGCCGCGGCCAGCCGCTCCTCGAGCTCGGCAATTCTGCGATTGAGGTCGGCCGTCGCGTCCTCGGAAACCACCGTCATCTTCGGAAAAATCCAGCCATTGGGCAGAAACGCCCGCTGGAGGCCATTATTTCACCCCGAAGCCGAGTGTTCCAGCGCCCGGCAGAGGATTTTCGGCGCCCTCATTAACGCGGCTCAAGTCCCGGGTCTTGAAACCTCGGTCTCCTTGGAGGTGATGAACTCGAGCAGCACCGGGGTGCCTTCCTGCGTCTTCTGGATGCCCCGCTTGATGGCGGGAACGATGTCCTCCGGGTTGGTCACGCGCTCGCCATAGCCGCCGAAGGCGCGCGCCATCGCGGCATAGTCGCCGGAAATGTCGGTCGAGCG
>JAFAUV010000432.1 GCA_019243075.1 Bradyrhizobium sp. | reverse complement strand
GATCACGCCCGACACGATCACCGAGCCGGCAAGCGTGAAGGCGAATTCGCGGAACAACGAACCGGTGAGGCCACCGAGAAAGCCGATCGGGGCATACACGGCCGCGAGCGTGATGGTCATCGAGATGACGGGACCGACGATCTCGCGCGCGCCCTTCAATGAGGCCTGCACGGGCGGCATGCCCTCCTCCAGATGGCGGTGGATATTCTCCACCACGACAATGGCGTCGTCGACCACGAGGCCGATCGCCAGCACCATCGCGAGCAGCGTCAACAGGTTGAAGGAGAAACCCGCCATCAGCATCAAGGTGCAGACGCCGATCAGCGACAGCGGGATGGTGACCACCGGAATCACGACGCTTCTGATGGAAGCCAGGAACAGGAAGATCACGACGATGACGATCAGGACCGCTTCGCCGAGCGTGTGCTCGACCTCGTCGATCGACGACTGGATGAATTTGGTGGAATCATAGGCCACCTTCATCTTCGTCGAGGGCGGCAAATTGCGTTCGATCTCCGGGAACAGCGCGCGCACGCCTCGGACGATGTTGAGCGGGTTGCCCTGCGGGGTCGCCTGCACGCCGATGAAGATCGCGTGCTCTCCGTTGAAGGCGACGCTGGCGTCCGTGCTCTGCGCGGCGAGCTCGACGGTCGCGATATCCTCCATGCGCACGAAACCGCCATTGGCGGATTTGACGATCATCCGCTTGAACTGCTGCACGTTCTGCAGGTCGGTATTGGTCGAGACGTTGGAGACGACGAAGTAGCCCTTGGCCTGGCCGGCGGCCGCCTGGAAGTTGTTGGCCGCAATCGCCGCCGAGACGTCGCTTGGCGAGATGCCGCGGCCGGCCATCCTGACGGGATCAAGCCACAGCCGCATCGCAAAGGTCTGGCCGCCCAGAATGTCGGCGGAAGCCACGCCATCGACGGTCGACATCACCGGCTGCACCACGCGCGTCAGATAGTCGGAGATCGCGCTGCCCGACAGTTCCTCGCTGGAGAAGCCGATATACATCACCGCGGTGGTCTGGCCGGTGGATTTGGTGACGACCGGGTCGTTGGACTCTTTCGGGATCAGGTATTTGACCGAGTTCACCTTGGCGAGCACCTCGGTCAGCGCCTGGTTCGGGTCGAAATTGAGCTTGATATAGACCTGGATGGTCGAGGTACCGAGCACCGAGGACGACGTCATGTAATCGACGCCCTCGGCGGAGGCGACCGCCTGTTCGATCGGCGTGGTGATGAAGCCGTTGATCATGTCCGCGGACGCGCCGGGATAGACGGTGGTGACGTTGACGACCGTGTTCGACAGTTTCGGATATTGCCGGATCGGCAGCACCATCGCCGCGCGCAAGCCGATCAGCAGGATCAGCAGGCTGACGACAATCGACAGCACCGGACGCTTGATGAAGATATCGGTAAAGGCCATCGTGAATATCCAGGGACGAGGGAACGATTTCAGCTGACCGGAGCGACTGCCTCTTCTCCCTCTTCCCGTTTGTTACGGGGAGAGGGAGAAGCACGATCATTGTCCTTCAGTAACGCGGCGGGGTCGCCGGGACCGGCGGCAGCGGATCGGTCGAGATCGCGACCGCTGCGCCCGATTGCAGCTTGAGCTGGCCGACAGCGACCACGCGATCGCCCTCCTTCAGGCCCTTGACGATTTCGGCGCGGCCCTCGACCCGGTTGCCGGTCTGCACGAAGGTGCGGACCGCGGTCAGCGTGGACTTGCCGTCCGCTTCTTTCTTCTCGGTGACCAGGAACACCGAGTCGCCGTAGAGCGTGTAGTCCACCGCCGTTTCCGGCACGGTGACGACCGGCGGCTTGTCCGGCAGCACCACGGTGGTGGTGGCGAACATGCCCGGCTTGAGGATGTGATCGGGATTGGCGATCGTCGCCTGCACGCGAATGTTGCGGGTGTCGGCCATGATCTGCGGCTCGATGGTCGTGATCTTGCCCTCGAACGTCCGGCCCGGATAGGCGTCGACCGCGATCCGCACGGCTTGGCCGACCTTGAGACTGCCCGAGTCCTTTTCCGTCACGGTGAAGTTGGCATAGAGCTCGTTCAGATCCGTCAGCGACACGATCGTAGTGCCGGCGTTCAGGAATTGGCCGACCTCGACCATGCGGACGCCGAGTTCGCCCTCGAACGGCGCGCGCACCAGCTTCTGCGAGATGATGGCCTCCGTCTTGGCGATGCCGGCGAGCGCCTGGTCATAGGTCGCCTGCGCCTGGTCGACGGTGGATTGTGGCCCGAACTGCCGCGCGGCAAGCTGCTTGGCGCGATCGAGCTGAAGCTGCGCGACGGTTGCCTGCGCCTTGAAGTTGGCAAGGTCGCCCTGGTCGGGTGCATCGAACAATTGCACCAGCGGCGCGTCCGCTTTCACATGCGCGCCGGGCGTGAACAGGATGTCGGTGATACGGCCGGACACGTCGGAGGTGACGTTGACCTGATGCACGGCGGCAAGACCGCCGACCGCGGTCAACAGGTTCGGCACCACTTCGGACTTGGCCACCGCAATGCTGACGCTCGCCGGCGGCGGCCTGTTGTTGGCGAAGAACTGCGCGATCATCCTGGCGCGGAAGTAGTTGAACCAGACGAGGCCGCCGACCACCACGCCGAGCAGGAGACCTACGATGATGAACCAGCGCACCATGCGGACCGGGCGCTTCTTGCCCTGCTCGTCGATCGGCTTGCCCTGGAGTTTGGGTTCGGTCGCGATATTCATGGTCATGCACTTTCTGCAGTTGCCGGCAGCGCTGTCGCTGACCGCACGTCCCGGTTGAGATGCGCATCAATTGCGGCTTCGGTAAGTCCGATGCCGCGAAGCAGAAACTCGCACAGCTGCCGGTCGAGATCGGCGGCGTTCCCGTAGGATAGACAGGGCACCGCCGGCATCCGCGCCAGCGCCGCCATCAGGACGGTGTGATGGGCAAACCAGAACAGATTGAACGGCTCGCTGCCGATCCGTTTCGCATCGCCGGCGGTGATCGCGGCCGCCAGCGAGGCGGTGAACATCGGACCGATCAGCCGCTCGACCTTGGTGTAGAGCAGCCGCGCGAATTCGCCGTCATCGAGATGGCTCGTCACCATCAACCGCATCCGCTGCAAGTCTTTTTCACGATCCGGCCCGTCCGAGACATGGAGGAAGTGCCGGACCATGCCATCCACCAGCTCGACCAGCGCCGCCGTGGAGGGTTCCCGCCGCAGCAGATGCCCCAGCTCCGGATCGGCCTCGCATTCCTCGGCCAGGATTTCGGCGTAGAGCGCCGCCTTGGAGGGAAAGTGCTTGAACAGCAGCGCCTCGGAAATCGCGGCCGCCGCCGCCACGCTCTTGGTCGTGGTGCCGGCAAAGCCGTTGCGCGCGAAACATCGCTTGGCAGCGCCCAGGATCAACTGACGCCTGAGATCACTGGTCATACGTAGGGTGCTCATCTCGTGAGTAAGCACTCACCTACGAAAAAAGTCAAGATTGTTTGCTGCGGCGCAACGAAACGAAGGGTAGTGTCACGGCGGCTAGATCGGTGCATGGCCGAGCGCCGCGCGCAGCCGGTTCATGATGAAAGTCCCGTCGCGATTGGACAGCACGCGCTCCAGATTGGCGGCATCGATCTTCACGTTGGCAAAGCGTGGCCCGCTGGAGATGTCCTGCGCGCCCCTGGCAAAGGATTTGATCTCGCCGAGCGTCGAGATCGCCTTGCTGTCGGCAATGCCGCAGGCGCGCGCGATCCCGACCAGATCGGCCGAGACCGACGTGTGGCTCGCCTGCCCGCCGGTTTCGCCATAGGCCTCGTTGTCCAGCACCATGATCGACAGGTTCCCGGGCTTCTGCACGCCGACGGTGGCGAGGCTGCCTATCCCCATCAGCATCTCGCCGTCACCGGTGACGACCACGACCGGCAGGTCCGGCTGCGCCAGCGCCAGCCCCAGCCCCAGCATGACGGCGCCGCCCATGGCGCCCCAGAGATAGAGGTTGCGTTCATGGTCGCCGGCGGCGGCGAGGTCGTAGGTCGAGGCGCCGAGGCCCGCAACGACCAGCGCATCCCTGCGGTCCTCGAGCAGGGTGGAAACGACCTCGCGGCGGTCGAGAAGATTGGCCTTGCTCATTTCACGAAGACCTTGGTGCCGATCAGGCGTTGTGCCAGCAGGACGGCGGTGGGGGTGCAGGCGTTGTAGGCCTGGCTCGCGGCGGCCTCCACCACGTCCCCGACCTCGAGCGGATGCGTGGCGCGCAGCACGCGGATGCCGGACAATTCGAGGACGCCTTGCGTGCTCGATCCCATCGGCACCTGCCAGGGATTGAACTCGCCCCACTCGCCCCGCATGGTCACCAGCGCGAGAAACGGAAAGCGGAAGATCTGCGTCAGCGACAGCATGTTGATGCAATTGCCGACGCCGCTCGACTGCATCAGCAGCACGCCGCGCTGGCCGCCGGCCCAGGCGCCCGCGAGCAGCGCTACGCCCTCCTCCTCCGTGGTGAGCGGAATGCCGCGCAGGGTGGCGGAGCCCAGCACGCGCTGGATCAGCTGCGAATGGCCGGCGTCCGGCACATAAGGCACCTGGCGCACATCGTAGCGCTCCAGGATCGCAAAGATCTCCTCGGGCCAGGCGGCGGCTTGTTCGAGTGGGGCCTCGGTGCGGGCGTGCATGTTGTTTCCGGTTCCCTGGCTTTTCGGGAGCGGACTGTAGACAGAGCCGCCGCGTTCATCAAAGCGCAAAAACGCATATGGCTCTGCACGGGCGAGCCGCTTCGCCGACCGCGGTGCGGAAGGCACGGCAAATGAGCTTGCCCGCGCTCGCACGTTCGGCTTAAGATAGTTGCAAGTGAGACTAATTCGGTGGGGCAAACCGATGCATGGAAACGCGCGAGAGCTGGCGGACAATTTCGACCTGGAGCGGCTGACGGCTGAATTCTACGTCGATCCCTACCCGACCTATCGGGCGTTGCGGGAAAACGCGCCGATCAAGCGGATGCCGAACGGCTCCTATTTCCTGACGCGCTACGACGATCTCGTCGCCGCCTACAAGAACACCAAGGCGTTCTCGTCCGACAAGAAGAAGGAGTTCGCGCCGAAATACGGCGCCTCCCTGCTCTACGAGCACCACACGACGAGCCTCGTCTTCAACGATCCGCCGATCCACACCCGCGTGCGGCGGCTGATCATGGGCGCATTGTCGCCGCGGGCGATTGCCGAGATGGAAGGCGATCTGATCCGGCTGGTGGATCGCTTGCTCGACGGCATCGCCGCAAGCGCCTCGTTCGATCTGATCGGCGATTTCGCTAGCGCCATTCCGATCGAGGTGATCGGAAATCTCCTCGACGTGCCGCATGAGGAGCGCGAGCCCCTGCGCGACTGGTCGCTCGCGATACTGGGCGCGCTCGAACCCGTCATCGGCGAGGCCGCGTTCGCGCGCGGCAACCGCGCGGTGAAGGATTTCCTCGCCTACCTCGAGATTCTGGTGGAACGCCGGCGCGCCAGGCCCGGCAATCCCGAGCGCGACGTGCTGACGAAATTGATCCAGGGCGAGCCCGACGGCGAAAAGCTCACCGCCAAGGAGCTGCTGCACAATTGCATCTTCCTGCTCAATGCCGGGCACGAGACCACGACCAATCTGATCGGCAACGGCCTGGTGGCGCTGTTCCGGCATGCCGCGGAGAGAGCGCGGCTGATCGCCCATCCCGAAATGATCAAGACCGCGATCGAGGAAATGCTGCGCTACGAAAGCTCGAACCAGCTCGGCAACCGCATGGCGGTCGAGCCGGTCGAGCTCGGCGGACTGTCGCTGCCCGCGGGCACGCCAATCACGCTCTGCATTGGAGCTGCCAACCGCGACCCCGCGCAATTCCCCGATCCGGAACGCTTCGACATCGGCCGGATGCCCAACCGTCATCTCGCTTTCGCCACCGGCGCGCATCAATGCGCCGGCATGGCGCTGGCGCGGCTGGAAGGCGCAATCGCGATCTCGCGTTTCCTGGCGCGGTTTCCCAACTACGCGCTGAACGGCGAACCGGTGCGCGGCGGCCGCGTGCGGTTTCGCGGCTTCCTGAGCGTGCCGTGCGTAAGCGGCGCATGAACCCGTAGGATGGGTCGAGCGAAGCGAAACCCATCGACACAAGCACCGGCGTTGATTTGATGGGTTTCGCTCCGCTCAACCCATCCTACGGCCTACACCACCGTCTTGTGCCGCTCGATGCAGGTGCGCAACACCTCATCCATCGGCTTTGCCCACCAGTCGTTCGAGAATATCTCGATCTCGCAATAGCCGGCGAAACCGACGGCTTCCACGGCCGCGCGCAATCGCTTGATGTCGATCACGCCGTCACCCATCATGCCGCGGTCGTTGAGGATGTCCCGGGTCGGCATCAGCCAGTCGCAGACGTGGAATGCGAGCAGGCGATCCTTGCCGGCGCGGTCGATCTGGCTCATGAGCTGCGGATCCCACCAGATGTGATAGACATCGAGCGCGACGCCGAGCGCGCCGGTGCGCTGCGGATCAAGCCGGTCGCAGATGTCGAGCGCCTGGCTTGTGGTGTTCACGCAGGCGCGGTCGGCGGCATAGGCCGGATGCAGCGGCTCGATCGCAAGCGGCATGTTCGCCTGCCTCGCATAGTCCAGCATCTCCGCAATGCCCTCATCGACTTGCGCCCGTGCCGCCGCCACATCCTTCGACACGGCGCTGCCGGGCCGGGAATATTGCGGCAGGCCGCCGGCGACCAGCACGATACAGGGCGCGCCCAGCGCCTTTGCCTCGTCGATGCAGCGCCGATTGTCGTCGCGCACCTCGCCGCGGCGCGCGACGTCGGAGGCAAACAGGCCGCCCCGGCAATAGCCCGACAGATCGAGCCCGGCGTCGCGCATCGCGCGCGCGGCGCGGTCGAGCCCCATCGCGGCAACCTGCTCGCGCCAGGGATCGATGGCGCGGATACCGTGGCGCGCGCAGGCATCGATGATCGCTGCGAGATCGCCCTGCTTGCGGACCGTCGCCGTGTTCAGCGACAGCCAGCGGTGATCGCTCACGAAATCGCGCATCAGGCTTCGATGCCGCGTGTTGCGAGCACCGCCTTCATCCGCTGCGTCGCCACTTCCGGATTGGCGAGCAGGCCGGCCTGGTCGGCAAGCCGGAACAGCTTGGCGAGATGCACGCTCGAGCGCGCGCTCTCCTGCCCGCCGATCATGGTGAAGTGATCCTGATGGCCGTTGAGATAGGCCATGAACACGACCCCGGTCTTGTAGAAGCGGGTCGGCGCCTTGAAGATGTGGCGCGACAGCGGCAGCGTCGGACCCAGCACATCGTGGAAGCCCGCCTCGTCGCCGGCAGCCAGCCGCGACAGCGCGTAGGATGCCGCCGGCGCAATCGCATCGAAAATGCCGAGCAGCGCGTGCGAGAAACCCTGTTCGTCGCCGGCGATGAGCTCGGCATAATTGAAGTCGTCGCCGGTGTACATTTTGACGCCCCGAGCGAGCCGGCGGCGCATGTCGATCTCGCGCCGCTTGTCGAGCAACGAAACCTTGACGCCGTCGACCTTGGCCGAATTGGCGTTGATGATGGCGACCGCGCTGTCCATCGCGCGATCGAGATCGGCGCTGCCCCAATAAGCCGCGAGCGCCGGGTCGAACATGTCGCCGAGCCAATGGATGATCACGCCCTCGCGGACCTGCGACAGCACCTTGGTGTAGACCTTGGCATAATCGTCGGCGTTGCGGCCGAGTTTTGCCAATGCGCGCGAGGCCATCAGGATGATGCGGCCGCCGACCTTCTCGATCGCGGAAATCTGCTGTTCATAGGCGCGGGTGACGTCGTCGAGGTCTTTGGCATCCTCGACCGCGAGATGATCGGTGCCGGCCCCGGAGAACACCAGCGCATCGCGCGCCTTCGCCGCGCGCACCGAGCGGGTGATCAATTCCAGGGAGGTCGGCCAATCCAATCCCATGCCGCGCTGCGCCGTGTCCATGGCCTCGGCGACGCCAAGGCCGAGATCCCAGACATGCTCGCGGAAGGCAATCGTCCTGTCCCAATCGACCGCGGCCGACAGCCATGGGTCGACATCGGCGAGCGGGTTCGCCACCGTATGCACGGCCGAGAACGCGATGCGGTTCAGCGCGCCTTCGAGCTTTGCCGGAAACGTCCGCGACGCCGCGAGGCGATACGTCTCGATGCTGCCGTCGGCTTTCGGCAGCTTGAGCGACAACGACGACATCGGCATGACGGGCTTGTTCATGGCTGACCTCTTTATCTTGTCGTCATGGCCGGGCTAGCCTCACGAGCATGGGAATGAACGGCCTCACGTTTTAATTGAGCCTCTCACACCCTGATCGGCGCGACGTCGATCCAGCGGCGCTCCTTCCAGCTTTGCAGCGCGCATTCGGCGAGCTGTACGCCCTTGGCGCCTTCGAGCAGTGTAAATTTGTAAGGCGCGTTCTCGCAGACGTGGCGGATGAACATCTCCCACTGCTCCTTGAAACCGTTGTCGTAAGAGACATTGTCCGGCAGCTTCTGCCAGTCGCCATAGAAATCGTGCAGCCGCTTCTCGTCGGGATTCCACACCGGGCGCGGCGTCATCTGCCGCGCCTGCATCATGCAGTCGGTGAGGCCCGCCACCGCCGAGCCATGGGTGCCGTCGACCTGGAAGGTGACGAGGTCGTCGCGATAGACCCGCGTCACCCAGCTCATGTTGATATGGGCGATCACGCCGCCCTTGAGCCTGAACGTTGCATAGGCGGAGTCGTCCGCGGTCGCTTGGTATTTCGCCCCCTTCTCGTCGTAGCGCTCGGGGATGTCGGTGTTGCCGATGCAGACCACGCTCTCGACCTCGCCGAAGAGATTGTCGAGCACGTAGCGCCAGTGGCAGACCATGTCGAGGATGATGCCGCCGCCATCGTCTTTCCGGTAATTCCACGACGGCCGCTGCGCCTCCTGCCAGCCGCCCTCGAACACCCAGTAGCCGAACTCGCCGCGCACCGAGAGCATGCGGCCGAAGAAGCCGGAGTCGCGCAGGAAGGCGAGCTTCTTCAACCCGGGCAGGAACAGCTTGTCCTGCACCGTGCCGTGCTTGACGCCCCTGGCATTGGCGAGTTTCACGACATTGATCGCTTCCGCCAAATTGGTCGCGATCGGTTTTTCGCAATAGACGTGCTTGCCGGCGTTGATCGCCTTGGTCAGCAGCTGTGGCCGGGCCTGCGTCGTCGCAGCGTCGAAGAACACGCTGTCGTTCTTGTCAGATAGCGCCTTGTCAAGATCGGTGGTCCAGCGCGTGATGTCAAAACGTTTCGCCAGCGCCTCGACCTTGCCGGCGTCGCGGCCGACCAGAATCGGATCAGGCATCACGCGATCGCCATTGGAGAGAGACACGCCGCCCTGCTCGCGGATCGCGACGATGGAGCGGATCAGATGCTGGTTCAGCCCCATGCGGCCGGTGACCCCGTTCATGATCAGGCCAAGACGTTGGGTGGGCATTCGCTTTCCTCCGGCGGCACGTTTGTTGTTGGCCCGAGCGGGCGAGACAAATTAACCTGTTGGATAAATACAGTCCAGCCGCTTTCGGACCCTCTTCGTCTGCCGGACTTGACTCGGCCGGAGACCCTTCGGCGCGGCAAAGGCCCGGGCTTCCGGCAGCCTGACCTCGGCAAAATTGCTCGAAACTGCTTCCGATTATCAAAATTACCGATTTTCGGAAATTATGCTTGACACCTGTCCGAAGCAGCATTATAGCCACCGCCGTCCCGCTTCCTCGGAGGGGCGCTTCGCCATCGTCACGGAACGTTGGAGGCGGGATGCGATGGACGCTTCGCGTCATAGGCGAATGACGAGAGGAGCGGACGGCAAAGGCGTGTGGTTCTGGTCCCCCGATGCTGGGATCAAGTCCCGCAAGACGTTTTGCGGGGCGACGGTGGCAAGAAAGCCCGGTCACCGGGAAGAGCGCGCTATAAGCCCGTAAACCATTGCGCAGGGAAGGCCGGGGCACCGGTTGCACCTGTGGTGACTACTCGTGTGCTTTCTACCTTGCACACGAGGCTGCGGGTGCCAGCCATGCGCCCGGCCTTCTCTGCGCCCTCCGAACTCCGGAGGGATCATTGCAAACCTCGCGCGCCGGCGGCGAGAACGTGGAGTCACGTCCGCACGACGGCTGTTTGACATTTGAGGACGAATGCCCCGTCAGGGGTCCGTCATTGCGAGCGAAGCGAAGCCATCCAGACTTTCTCCGCGGGAGGCCATTTGGATTGCTTCGTCCTAACGCCGGTCCCAACTCGCAATGACGAGCCTAAGCAGCGCCTGTATGCGCCGGAACCCCCACCCTCAGCGCCTGTTCCCGCCCAAACACGGCCGGCGACCTCCCTGTCAGTGCGGCCAGCACCAGGGCCACCATGTGCTCCAGCCGCTCGTCCTTGGCCTGCCGGTTCAGGAGATCGCGACCGAAGATCACGCTCAAGGTCGCGCTGTTGGAGAGATAGAAGAAGCGCAGCGCCGCGATCGAGATGTAGAGCTGCACGGGATCGACGGCGGCCTGGAAATCGCCGCTGGCGACGCCGCGCGACACGACGGCTCGGATCATCTCGACAAACGGCGAATGCATCGACTTCACCTTGGTCGAGCGCTTCAGGTGTTTGGCGCGCGACAGATTCTCGCTGTTGAGCAGCGCGAGGAATTCGGGATTGCGCAGGAAATAGCCCCAGGTGAAGCCGATCAGGGTGCGGATCGCATCGGGCGGATCGAGCTGCTCGAGATCGAGGCTGCGCTCCTCGGCGCGGATCTTCTCATAGGCCGCTTCGAGCACCGTCAGATAGAGGTCTTCCTTGTTGCCGACGTGGTAATAGAGCATGCGCTTGTTGGCGCCGGCCTTGGCCGCGATGCGGTCGACGCGCGCGCCCGCGAGCCCATGCGCGGCAAACTCCTGCTTTGCCGCCTCGAGGATGCGAAGCCGCATGCCCTCAGGGTCGCGCTGCCATCGCAACACCCGCTTTGCCTTGCTCTTTTCGTTGGTCTTTTGCTTGGCCAAACCCGTCGCCCGGTTGTGCTGCGATGTTGGATGTACCATGCACGTCCGGCCCGGTCCATCGGATGCCGCCTAGCCGGCCTCCTTCGCCGCCCGCTCCAGAAACAGCGTCTGCACGCCACAGGTGCGGCTGCGGATACTCATCACGCGCGTGCCGGGCTTGCGGCCGATGCGCACGTCGGAGACCTCGATGCCGGCATCGATGAGCCGCGTCCGTGCGGCTTCGAGGTCACTGATGCGCCAGCTCAGGCCCCAGAGCTTGTCGCGGGTCGCGTCGCCTCCCGCGACCGGCCGGCGCACCACCTCGACGATGAGGTCGCCGCAGCGAAAGAACATCAGCTGCCCCCAATCCTGATGGCTGCGGTCGAGCGCCATGTCGAGCCCGAGGCGTGCGCCGTAGAGCGCGGCGGCGCGCTCGGAATCCTCGGTGGAGACCACGACGTGGTCGAGGCCGATCACCGGCGCGTGGCTCGTCGGTCGCGAGCGCGGGCGTTCGCCGTCGAGCTCCAGGAAGAACATGCGCACGCCCCGCGTCAGGTCGCTGGATGCGCGGGTGCGCTTCCAGCGCAGCGTGGCGCCGGAGATCGAATCCGTGCTTTCGACCTCGGCCACCGGCTCCGGCCTCAGCGCGACGCGCTCAAGCCGACGATGCATCTTGCCGATGTCGGCCGTGGCGAAACAGATGCTGGCGAGGCCCTCGCCGCCCTGACTGATCACGCTGCGGATGCGGTCCGCCGCCACGCTGAACCCGCTCGGCGCCATCAATTCCAGAGTCACGTTGGGAAGCGTGAACATCACGCGATCGGCGCCATCGCCGCTGTTCCGCCAGGACGGCGCCGAGCCGAGGAGCGCCTCGTAGGCGCTCGCGCCCTTGCCGATATCCTCCATGAGAACGACGACGTGATCGAGCCCTGCGATCATGCTTTCCTCCCCCGCCCGCCCGTTGTGATCGCACGTGCCGGAACCAAGGCCAGGCGGGCACCATTATCGGCGGCGCGCGGCGACATCCTGTCACGGTCGCATTTCCGCCGATACCCCATCCCGAGCATTGACGCAGCGGGTCTGCGAATAATTTCAGCGAACAAGGCAAACAACTGGTGCTAATGTATCCGCGCCGGGGCCGGGACCACTCCTTGAAAGCGCAAGACGGACAACCTTATGCAGGCCCTCTTTATCGGACAGACCTATATCGACGTCACCTTCATCACCGACCACCTGCCTGTCGGCGACGAAAAGCATGTGGCCGATGCCTACGCCGTTTCCTTTGGCGGCAACGCGGTGACGGCCGCGTTCTGCTGCGCCAAGCTCGGCATCGTGCCGGACCTGATCTGCACTGTCGCCAACGACTGGTTGGGGCGCATGTTTCAGGACATGAGCGCGAAATACGGAATTTCCGTGCATCCGCGCAAGGTCAATTCGTCCTCGCTCTCCTTCATCATGCCGAAGGACGGCAAGCGCGCCATCGTGCGCTGCCGCGACGATGCGCATATCCATCCCTTCCCGCTGCTCAATCTCGGAGAGTGCCGCGCGCTGCATATCGACGGCCACCAGCCGGATGCCGCGATCCATTACGCCAAGTTGTGCCGCGAGGAAGGCATCCTGACCTCGCTCGACGGCGGCGGCCTGCGCACCAACACCCATGAGCTGCTGGAGTTCATCGATGTCGCCCTCGTCGCCGAGCGGCTCTGCGAGCAGATGGACCTGACGCCGGAGAAGATGATCGACTATCTCAGGAGCCGCGGCTGCCGGGTCGGCGGCATCACCATGGGCGAGAAGGGTTTGCTCTGGTACGACGAGACCGGCACGGTGCGTTCGCTGCCGGCGCTGCCGATCCCGCGCGAGCGCGTGATCGACACCAACGGCGCCGGCGACGTCTTCCACGGTGCCTATGTCTATTCCTATCTCGCCCATCCCGAGAAAAGCTGGCACGACCATTTCGATTTCGCCCGCGCCGCCTCGACCTACAAGATCCAGCGCCTCGGCAACGAGGCGGGACTGCCGACGCTGGCCGACATCGAGAAGGTGCGGCAGGAGTTTGCGCCGGGCGCGGAAGCGGTGCCGATCAGGCGAGCGCAGCTTTGAGATCGAAGCCCGGGTCCGCGGCATGCTCAGGCGCGAGCTGCCGGTGCATGCCGAGAAAGCGGCGGCCGAACATATGATCGCCGGCGCGGTTGACCGACTCGATGCCGACGAGCTTGCCGGCGCGATAGCAGAACGCCGAGAAGGCCTTTTGCGCGGGATCGCCGCGCAGCACGACCTTGTCGTAGCCCGTCGTCAACCCCGCGATCTGCAGCTTGTCGTCGCCCTGGTCGCTCCAGAACCAGGGCTGGCCGTCATAGGGCCTGTCCTCCCCGGTCAGCCGCGCCGCCACGCAGCG
This sequence comes from Bradyrhizobium sp., assembly GCA_019243075.1. Lineage (GTDB taxonomy): Bacteria > Pseudomonadota > Alphaproteobacteria > Rhizobiales > Xanthobacteraceae > Bradyrhizobium. The sequence goes on along the minus strand of JAFAUV010000432.1, from coordinate 10,241 downwards.
GGCGTGGTCGGTGGCGTTCTGCACCGACTCCAGCCGCAGCGAGCCGCCGAAACGCGGGCTCTCGAACAGCGCGCAATCGCCGATCGCGGAAATGGCGGGATCGGCGGTGAGGAGATGCTGGTCGACGACGATGCCGGAGGCCGTCGGCAAGCCCGCTTCGGCCGCGAGCTCGACATTCGGCAGCACGCCGACGCCGACCACGACGAGATCAGCCGGGATATGCCGGCCGTCGCTGAGGCTGACGCCGGTGATCTCGTCGCCATCGGCTTCGATGGAAGTCGCCATCACGCCGAGATGGATGCGCACGCCGGCCTGCGCATGGCGGTTCTGGAAATAGTCGGAGACTTCGGCGGTCACCGCGCGCGCCATCACGCGGCTGGCCAGCTCCAACACATCGACCTCGAGGCCCTTGATCCGCGCGGTCGCGGCAAATTCCAGCCCGATAAAGCCGGCGCCGATCACCACCACGCGCTTGGCGGACGCAAGCCGCGCGCGCAAATCCTCGCTGTCATCGAGGATGCGCAAGTAACGCACGTTCGGCAGCCGTGCGTTCGGAATATCGAGAAGCCGGTTGCGCGCGCCGGTCGCGAGCACGAGATGGCCGTAATCGAGCGCGCTGCCCGATGCCAGCTTCAGCCGGCGCGCGGCACGGTCGATCGCGATGGCGCGATCGGCAATCAGCTCGATCTTGTGCTCGTCATAGAATTTCCGCGGCCGGAACATCAGCGTATCCGGGCCGCCGCTGCCTTTCAGATACGCCTTGGACAGAGGCGGCCGCTGATACGGCAGATGCGCCTCGTCATTGATGACGGCAAGGCGATCCTTGAAGCCGGCCTGGCGCAGCGAGGCCGCGACCTGAAAGCCTGCGTGGCCCGCGCCAACGATCAGAACTGGTCCTACCGTCACTGCGACAGCCCGGCTGTCAGGGCACGGAAATCGCCCATGTCGTCCCTCTTCTGGCGGATTTTGGCTTGCTCTCATCCCCGGAAGAGCGGCGCTCGTGTCCGAGTCCCAGGCGATGAGGCGCCCATTAAGCCTCATGCCCCGCTCGGGCGCAAGAGCGCAGGGTTGCCCGCCTCAGGCCGGAACGAGGCGCAGCGGCAGGCTATCGAGCCCGCGCAGCGTGTTGTTCAGTCGCCGGGTCGGCTCGGCGGTCAGCTCGAATGCCGCCACGCGCTTCGCCAGCGCGCCGAACACCGCTTCCGCCTCCAGCCGCGCCACCGCCTGCCCGACGCAGCCGTGGATGCCGGTTCCGAAAGTCATGTGCCCGGTCGCGCGGCGCCTGACGTCGAACTGATCGGGCCGCTCCCAGCGCCGCGGATCGCGATTGGCGGCGGCCAGGAACAACAGCACCTTCTCGCCTTCGCCGATCTGGACGCCGCCGACGTCGACTGCCTTGGTGGTGGTGCGGAAGAAGGTCTGCACGGGCGCCTCGAAGCGCAGCACCTCCTCGAACGCCAGCCGCATCAACGAAGGATTTTCGCGCAGGGTCGTCCATTGCTCCGGATGGTTGGCGAAGCAATAGAGCGCATTGCCGATGCCATAGACCGTGGTGTCGACGCCGGCCGAAAGGAACGAGCGCACCAGCATACCGGCCTCGGCCTCCGAGAGCTCGCCGGAATCGGTCGCACGGAAAATCTGCATGCCAAGACCATCGGGCGCCAGCGCCGCGCGGCTGCATTTCGACATGATCCAGTCGCGGACCGGGCCTGCATTGGCCATCGCCTTGTCGAAGAGATCGTTGCGCGGGCCAAAGCCGTTGAACACCATGCTGCCATAGCGCAGCAGGTTCTCGCGCCCCTCCTCGGCAATGCCGACCGAGTCCGGAAATACTTTGAGCGGGTAGGCTTCGGCAAGTTCCGCGATGCCGTCGAACTCGCGCTTTTCAAGGAGCCGGCCGATCAACACCTCGGCCTCCTGCACCAGCCGCTCGCGCAGCACGTTGATCGCGGCCGGCGACAGGATGCGGGTCAGGACCGCGCGGGTGCGCGTATGCAGCGGCGGATCGGCCTCGAGAATGATGCTCGGCGGCCGCCACGGCGGCTCCTTGCGGAAATCGCTAAGCCCTACGCCGGCGCCGGAACAATAGGTCTGCCAGTCCGTCAGCGCGTCGCGGACTTCCTGATGCCGCGCCATCGCCCAGATGCCGTAGCGCTCGAGCCGGACCACCGGGCCGGCCTCGCGCATGGCCTCGTGGTGCGGATAGGGATTTTCCAGGAAGGCATGCGAGAACGGATCGACGCTGGAAACGGCACGCTCGATCAGGGTGTCCATGGGCTCCTCCCGTTCGTGCCAGGCTTGTGCGCGCCGGCTTGGCCGCATCTTGCCGCCACTTGCGGGGATTGTCACCCGGCCGTTTGCGCGATTTAAATGGCCACCATTGCCTTCAAGCCCGGGGATCCTGCGATGTCGACCGCTTCTGCCACCGTTTCGCTGCCCGACGATCCGGCGCTGCTCCGCGTCGATGCACCGATCGCGACCATCACGCTCAACCGCCCAGCGGCGTTCAACTCCATCAATCTCGCCATTGCGCAAAAACTGCAGGCGCTGGCAGCCGAGGTCGAGGCTTCCGACGAAATCAAGGTGCTGGTGATCGAGGGCGAAGGCCGCGCCTTCTGCGCCGGCGGCGACCTGCAGACCATCGGCACCGCCTCGGCCAACGACACCGTCGCGCCCGTGGTCGGCGAATTGTTGAAGCATTATCACGCCTTCATCACCACGCTGCGGCGCATGCCGAAGCTGGTGCTGTCGAGCGTGCACGGCTCGGCGGCGGGCGCCGGCATGTCGCTCGCCTTCATCGCCGATCTCTGCGTCGCAACCGAGGATGCCCGCTTCACGCCGGCCTATGCCAAGCTCGGCGTTTCGCCCGACGGCGGCGGCACGGTCGGCGTGGTTGCCAGCGTCGGCACGCGGCGCGCGCTGCAGATCTATCTCGCCGAGGACAGCTTTACCGCGCAGCAGGCCCATGCCTGGGGTCTCGTCGCCAAGGTCGTGCCGGCGGCGGAATTGAAGGCCGCTACCCGCGAGTTCGCGCTCCGGCTGGCGCAGACCGCGCCGGCCGGCATCGCCGCCACCAAGGCGCTGATCCATCGCGCAGCCGTGACGCCGATCGAGCAGCAGCTCGACGCCGAGCGCGACGCCATCATCGACTGCATGCGTACCGAAGAGTTCAAGGTTGCCGTGAAGAGGTTCACGAGCAAGGGGAAATAATCTAGTTCGGGCAGATGTAGCCTGTCTTGGCCGGCGACTTGAAGCAGCCGACCGACTCCGGGATCACGTGCTTGGGCAGCCACAGCACGACATTCGGGAAGAAGATCGTAAAGGTGATGGTGATCAGGAACACCACGTAGATCGGCAGCGCCGCGCGCAATGCCTTGCCGAAGCTGATGCCGACGAATTTCGAGGCCATCAGCAACACCAGGCCGTAAGGCGGCGTGATCAGGCCGAAGGCGAGCGTGGCGATCAGCACCACGCCCATATGCACGCCATTGATGTCGCCGGCCTGCGTCAGCGCGTTCACCAGCGGCATGAAGATGATGATGGTGGGCACCGGCTCGATGAAATCGCCGATCACGGTGAACAGCAGCACCATCAACAGCATGATGTAGCGCGGATCGCTGCCGGCGACCGAGGTGATCCAGTCGGCGATGACGATGGCGCCGCGCAGATAGGCCAGCATCCAGCCGAAGGCGTTGGCGGCGCCGATGGTGATCAGGGGCAGCGAGAAGATCAGCCCGGCGAGGCAGAAGTCGTAGGGAATCCGCTTGATGTGCCTGCGATTGAGCGCAGGGATCACGACCAGGATGATCCAGATCACCGCGACCACGCCGGCTTCCGTCGGCGTGAACCAGCCGGTCAGGATACCGCCGAGCAGGATCACCGGGATCATCAGCGGCAGTGCCGCGTCGCCGGCAGCGAAGGCCACCTGCCTCAAGGGTGCGCGCGGCTTGCGCATGCCGGAGGGGCCAAAGAAATAGCAGTAGATCATCAAGCCGAAGCCGATCATGAAGCCCGGCACGACGCCGGCCATGAACAGGCCTGCGATCGAGACGTTGCCGACCGCGCCATAGACCACCGCGGTGATGCTGGGCGGCACCAGCGCGGCGATGGTCGAAGCGGCCGCAATGATGGCGGCGATGAACGCGGACTCGTAACCTTCCCGCCGCATCGGGCCACCAAGCGCGCGGCTCATCACGGCAACGTCGGCCGTGGTCGATCCCGACATTTCCGAGAAGAACATCGAGAACACCACGACCACCTGCGACAACCCACCCCTGATGTGACCGACCAGCGAGACCGAGAGATTGGCGATGCGTACCACCACATTCGCCGAGCTCATGAGCTCGCCGACCAGGAGGAAGAAGGGGATGGCGAGCAGCGCCTCGGAATCGATGCCGTCGAAGATCTTCTGCACGATCGCGGCGAGCGAGACGTCGGCGAGCGTCGCCCCGACGAAGACGCCCGCGAGCAGCGAGAACGGCACCGGCACGCCGAGATAGCCGAAGAACAGGAAGCAGAACGACATCAGGCCGAGGACGACTGGAGGGCTCAAGGCTGCGCTCCCCGCTCGATGCCGGTCGAGATCGACGGAATCGCGTGATCGTCGTCGGAAGGCGGCTCGGGATGATCAAAGCCGTGAACGAGACCGTTGACGAGCTGCTCGACCGTGAACAGCGCGATCAGAGTGCCGGACAGCGGAATGATCACATAGAGATAGGCGATCGGCTGGCCCGACGGCAGGCGGAACGAGCCGAAGCCGCGGAGATAGTTGAGATAGCCGTACCGGATCAGGCAGAGGGCAACCCCGAGCACGACGAGCCGCGTCACGAGCTCCACGATGAGGCGCGGCGTGCCCTGCATCGATTCGGCGATCGCGGCGAGGTAGAGATGGTCGTTGCGCCGGGTCGCCGTCGCCGCCCCGATGAAGATCGCGTAGACGAACAGCGCGGAGGTGAACTCCTGCAGCCAGAGCCAGGGATGGCCGATGGTGCGGGTCACGATATCGGCGGTCACCGACATCGAGAAGCCGAAGCACAGGATGCCGCACAGCATCATCAGCGCCAGCTCGAGCCGGTCCAGCGCCCGCCACTTCAGATGACGCTGCCGCTGCAACACCAGTTTGTCGGCGATTGGCATGACGCTCCCCAAGGCAGCGAGCATGGTAGTCCCTGATCCGGAGGAGCGGCGCATGCCGCGTTCCGAAGGATGAGGCCTACCGAGGCCTCATGGTTCGAGACGCGCGCGACATGCGCGCTCCTCGCCATGAGGAAGTCATTTGATCGAGCGGACCAGGTCCTTGATCTTTTCCGCGTGCGGACCGAGATCCCTGGCGAGCTTGTCCAGCAGCGGATCGGCGACGGCGACGAAGCCGGATTTATCGACGTCGGTGACGACCTTCACCCCCATCGATGTCAGCTTGTCCGCCGATCGATGCTCAAGCTCCAGCGCTTTCGCCGGCTGGCTGCGATTGACCTCGTCGGCCGCGGCCTGCACCCAACCCCGCTGCTCGGATGTCAGGCTGTTCCAGAGCTTGTCGCTGACCCAGACCAGTGAATTGTTGGCCTCGTGCTCGGTCATCGACAGCACGGGCGCCACCTCGTAATGCTTGTTGGCGAGATAGACGTTGACGCCGTTTTCGGCGACATCGACCACGCCGGTCTGCAGCGAAGTATAGACGCTGCCGAACGGCATATGCACGATCTGCGCGCCATAGGCCGGGAATGTCGTGTCTTCGGTGGGCGTCGCCTGCACCCGCACCTTCAGCCCCCTGATGTCGTCGATCTTCCTGATCTCGCGCTTGGAATACATGCTGCGCAGGCCGAGCGTCGCAAGCCCGATGACATGCGCGCCCTGCACGGTCTCTGATATCATCGTCTTCACGGCCTTGGCGACTTCGGGATCGGCGATCGCTTTGATCAGATGCGCTTCCGAGCGGAACAGGAAGTGCATCGACATCACGCCGGCCTGCGGCGACAGCGTCGCGGCATTGGCGGAAGAGGAGATGCAGAACTCGACGTCGCCCGCCTTGACCAGTTGCAGCACCTGCGGCTCCTGCCCGAGCTGCGCGCCCGGATACTGGTCGATCAGCATGGTACCCTTGCTCAATTCCTTGAGCTTGTCGGCGAAGATATCGCCGAGAATTCCGTAGCCGGTGGTCTTCGGCTGGTCATAGGCGAAGCGATAGTGCTTCGCCTCCTGCGCGGCCGCATGCGTCGCCACCAGAACGGACGCGGCCAGGACCGCACCGAAAAGTCTCTTCAAGTCCGCCATCGCCTCGCCTCCCAATGCTGATTTTTCTTTGATCATCCCATCGGGGTCGTTTGATTGTCAATCAAACGAGAGACGCAACGCAATTGCGAGATGCTTGGTCCGACATCCACCGGTCATTGCGGGAGCACAGCGACGAAGCAATTCCATGCCTGGGCAAGTGGCGAAATGGATTGCTTCGCTGCGCTGGCAATGACGGGAAGGATCGACTACCCCTTGCCATTGGCCCGCATGAAGTCGAAATCGCAGCCTTCATCGGCCTGCAGGATGGTCTCGTTGAAGAGACGGGCGTAGCCGCGCTGCGCCCATTCCGGCGTGGTCGCGGGCTTCAGCGCGGTCTGGCGCTGGTTCAATTCGGCCTCGTCGACCAGAAGCTCGATGCGGCGCCTTTCGACGTCGAGCCGGATCCGGTCGCCGTTCTTCACCAGCGCGAGCGGCCCGCCGACGGCGGCTTCCGGGGTGATGTGCAGCACGATGGTGCCGAACGCCGTGCCGCTCATGCGCGCATCCGAGATCCGCACCATGTCCTTGACGCCGGCGCGGCCGAGCTTCTTCGGAATCGGCAGGTAGCCCGCTTCCGGCATGCCCGGCGCGCCCTTCGGCCCGGCATTGCGCAGCACCAGCACGTCGTCGGCATTGACATCAAGCTCGGGATCGTCGATCCGCAGCGTCATGTCCTCCACCGACTCGAACACCACCGCGCGGCCGGTGTGCTGCAACAATTTTGGGCTCGCCGCGGCGTGCTTGATGACCGCGCCTCGCGGTGCGAGGTTGCCGTGCAGGACCGCCATCGAGCCTTCCGGCTTGATGGGATGCTGCTTGTCGCGAATGGCATCCTGGCCCGGCACCTCCTCCGCGGCCGCCACCACTTCGCGCAATGTCCTGCCTTCGATGGTCCTGGCGTCGAGATCGAGGAGGTCGCCGAGCTGGGCCATCAGCTTCGGGACGCCGCCGGCATGATGGAAATGCTCCATGTAATGCTCGCCCGACGGCTTCAGGTCCACCAGCACAGGCACTTCGCGGCCGAGCTTGTCGAAGGCTTCGAGATCGATCTTGTGCGACGTGCGGTTGGCAATCGCCGTGAGGTGAATGAGGCCGTTGGTCGAGCCGCCGATCGCCTGCAGCACCACCTGCGCATTGCGGAACGACGCCTCGGTCAGGAACTCGCTCGGCTTCGGACCCTTCGCCTTGGCCATTCTGGCCGCAACGCGGCCGCTGGCCTCCGCCAGGCGAAAACGCTCGGCATGCGGCGCGGGAATGGTCGCGCTCATCGGCAGCGACAGCCCCAGCGCTTCGCTGACGCAGGCCATGGTCGAAGCCGTGCCCATCACCATGCAGGTGCCGACCGACGGCGCGAGCCGGCCGTTGACCGCTTCGATCTCGTTGTCGTCGATCTCGCCGGCGCGGTACTTCGCCCACAGGCGCCGGCAATCGGTGCAGGCGCCCAGCACCTCGCCCTTGTGATGGCCCACCACCATGGGGCCGACGGGAATGACCACCGTCGGCAGATCGGCCGAGACGGCCGCCATGATCTGCGCCGGCAGGGTCTTGTCGCAGCCGCCGATCACGATGATGGCGTCCATCGGCTGGGCACGGATCATCTCCTCGGTATCCATTGCCATCAAGTTGCGTAAATACATCGAGGTCGGATGCGAAAAGCTCTCGTGGATCGAGATGGTCGGGAACGCAAAAGGCATCGCGCCCGACAGCATCACGCCGCGCTTGGCGGCCGCGATGATGTCGGGCACGTTGCCGTGGCAGGGATTGTAGTCGCTATAGGTGTTGGTGATGCCGACGATGGGACGATCGAGCGCGTCGTCGGAATAGCCCATCGCCTTGATGAAGGCCTTGCGCAGGAACAGCGAGAAGCCCGCGTCACCGTAACTGGCCAGTCCCTTGCGCAATCCCTCGGTCATTTTCGTTCTCTCTCGTTAGTTCTTCTCGACAATCCGGCTTCTGTCGCCGGCAAACTCCATGCTGCAGAATGCGCCACCCTGGTAGAAGTCCCCGACCGGATCGGATTTCAACTTCGCCTGCTCGGCCAGGGCGTGCTCGCGGAAATCCTCGGCCCTGCCGGCCGGGCGATAGCCGAGATCATAGGCGCGATGATTGTCCCACCAGGAGCGCTCATTGTCGGAGGCGCCGTAGAGAATTTCGAAATGGATCGCGGGATGTTCAAGCCCGATCCGGCAGAGTTGAACGAGATCCTCGGGCTTCAGCCAGATCGACAGCCGGCGATGGTCGAGCGGCCTGTCGCCGAAATTGCCGATGCGGATACACGTCACCTTCAGCCCGTATTTGTCGGCATAGAGGGCGCCCGTCGCTTCCCCGAAGGCCTTGCTGACGCCGTAGCGGCTGTCGGGCCGCGTGGTGACGTCGGTGCCGATCCGGTGATAGCGCGGATAGAAGCCGACGGCGTGGTTCGATGACGCGAACACCACGCGCTTGACGCCCTGGCGGCGCGCGGCCTCGAACAGATTGTAGCCGCCGATGATGTTGGATTGCAGGATCGCGTCCCACGGACCTTCGACCGAATAGCCGCCGAAATGCAGGATGGCGTCGACGCCCTCGCAGACCGCCTCGACCTGCGCGAGGTCGGCGAGGTCGGCCGCCCTGAAGCTCTCGTTCGCCCCGAGATCGCCGGGTGCCCTGAGATCGGAGAGCAGCAGGTCCGGATAGATTGGCGGCAGCAATTTGCGCAAAGCTGTGCCGATCCCCCCGGCCGCGCCGGTCATCAATATGCGTGGCATTTCTTCCCTCTCCAGCTTTGCGGATGATCTTATCGAAAACCGCTACACACTTTCCCGGATCATGCGCCCCGATTTGCGGTCATTCGGGATGAGTGATAGCAAACCCGCCCGCGACAAAACAACAACGAGAACCGCAAATGTCCGATGCATCATCTCATGCGGCTGGCTGGCATCCGGCGACCCGTTATCCCGATCCCGCGATCCGCGCGCTCGATCCGCGTTTTGAGAAATACTGGCTGAAATTGTCGGCGGTGGAACGGCTGACGACGGGGCTGCGCTGGGCCGAGGGCCCGGTCTGGTTCGGCGACGGGCGCTATCTCTTGTGCAGCGACATTCCCAACCAGCGCATCCTCAAGTGGGAAGAAGAGACCGGCGCGGTCTCGATCTATCGCAAGCCGTCCAACTTCGCCAACGGCAACACCCGCGACCGTCAGGGCCGGCTTGTCAGCTGCGAGCACGGCGGGCGCCGTGTGGTTCGGACCGAATATGACGGGTCCATCACGGTCTTGATCGATAGCTTCGACGGCAAGCGGCTGAACTCGCCCAACGATGTCATCGTCAAATCCGACGGCTCGATCTGGTTCACTGATCCGATCTTCGGCCTGCTCGGCAACTACGAGGGCTACAAGGGCGAGAGCGAGATCGATCCCAACCTCTACCGGCTCGACCCCGCAACCGGCCAAGCCGCCATTGTCGCCGAAGGCGTGCTCGGCCCGAACGGGCTCTGCTTCTCGCCCGACGAGAAAATCCTCTACGTCGTCGAATCGCGCGGCGTCCCGAACCGCAAGATCCTGGCCTATGACGTCTCGGCGGACGGCACTACCCTCTCCAACAAGCGCGTTCACATCGATGCCGGTCCGGGCACGCCGGACGGCATGCGCTGCGACATCGACGGCAATCTCTGGTGCGGCTGGGGCATGGGCGATCCCAACCTCGACGGCGTGATGGTGTTCGCCCCCGACGCCGCCCCGATCGGCTTCATCGCGCTGCCGGAGCGCTGTGCCAATCTCTGCTTCGGCGGAGTAAAGCGCAACCGCCTGTTCATGGCCGCGAGCCAGTCGATCTACGCGCTCTATGTCAACACGCAGGGGGCGCTGGGCGGATAACTCCGCTGAGGTAGGATGGGCAAAAGGCGCTCTTGCGCCGTGCCCACCGTTGCGATCGCCGTGTTGGATGGTGGGCACGGCGCGAAGAGCGCCTTTGCCCACCATACCGGTTTGTCCA
>JAFAUV010000329.1 GCA_019243075.1 Bradyrhizobium sp. | reverse complement strand
GCAGGAAGCCGCAGACCACGGTGACCGCCACCGCCGCCGGCCGCGGCGCCTTCGCCCGCCATGTCGCGACCTTGCAGGAGATCATCGCGGCCTCGGCGGGGGAGAAGTGAGGGTGTGTGGATAGGACATCCAGCCCTTGCAGCGATGCGGGGATTCGTGCAACCGAAATCCCATGCACATCCTCCTGATCGGTTCCGGCGGCCGCGAGCATGCCCTGGCCTGGAAGATCGCGGCTTCCCCGCTGGTGACCAAGCTGTGGTGCGCGCCTGGCAATGCGGGAATCGCGCGCGAGGCCGAATGCGTCGCGCTCGACGTCGCCAACCACGCCGCCGTGATCGCGTTCTGCAAGGCAAACCATGTCGAACTGGTCGTGGTCGGCCCTGAGACGCCGCTCGCGGCCGGCATCGTCGACGAGCTTGCGGCGGCCGGCATCAAGGCGTTCGGGCCGGGCAGAGAGGCCGCCCGGCTCGAGGGCTCCAAGGGCTTTACCAAGGATCTCTGCCGGGAGTTCGATATTCCGACCGGCGCCTATCGCCGTTTCAACAACGCCGCCGGTGCGCTCAGCTATGTGCGCGCGCAGGGTGCGCCGATCGTGGTCAAGGCCGACGGCCTTGCTGGGGGCAAGGGCGTCGTGGTCGCCAGGACGCTGGCGGAAGCGGAAGCCGCGATCGCGATGATGTTCGAGGGCGCGCTCGGCGCGGCCGGCGCCGAGGTTGTGATCGAGGAATTCTTGTCGGGGCGCGAAATCTCTTTTTTCGCGCTCTGCGATGGCGAGACCGCGATCCCGCTCGCCAGTGCGCAGGACCACAAGCGCGTGTTCGACCACGACCAGGGGCCGAACACCGGCGGCATGGGCGCCTATTCGCCGACGCCGTTTGTCACGCCCGAAATCCACGAGCAGATCATGTCGCGCATCATCGGGCCTACGGTGGCGGGCATGAAGCAGCGCGGCATGCCGTTCCGCGGCGTGCTCTATGCCGGCGTCATGCTGACCGGGCAGGGCCCAAAACTGTTCGAGTACAATGTCCGCTTTGGCGATCCCGAATGCCAGGTGCTGATGCTGCGGATGATGAGCGACATCGTGCCGGCGTTGCTTGCCGCCTGTGACGGCGAATTGAAGCATTTCGATCTGCGCTGGTACGCCGAGGCTGCGCTCACGGTGGTGATGGCCGCCAGGGGCTATCCCGGCGATCACGCCAAGGGCACGCGCATCGACGGGCTCGATGCCGCCGCGAAAATCGAGGGCGTCGAAATCTTCCATGCCGGCACGCTCGCCAGGGACGGTGCGATCCTTGCCAATGGTGGCCGCGTGCTGAACGTCTGTGCCACGGCCAAGACCGTCACCGAAGCACAGGCGCGCGCCTATCAGGCGATCGATCGCATCAAGTGGCCCGACGGCTTCTGCCGTCGCGATATCGGCTGGCAGGCGGTGGAAGCGGAGACGGGCTGACAGATCGTTAGGGTGGGCAAAGCCAACGGGTCCGCGCGAACGTGGACGCCGGGTCAAGCCCGGCGATGACGATCGGTTATTTGGCGCGAGGCGGGCTCACAACAAATCCCCGCCGGCGGCGAGCGCGGTCGTGCCGTGCTCGCGGAACGCCTTGATCACGTTGCGGCCGACCTTCCATTTGTGCACTTCGTCGGGACCGTCGACCAGGCGCTGCGAGCGCACCTGGGTGTACCAGGCGGCGAGCGGCGTATCCTGGGAGAAGCCGAGTGCGCCATGGAGCTGGATCGCAGTGTCGATCACATGGTGCACCATATGCGCCAGAAACACTTTGGCGATCGAGTTCTCCTGCCGGAAGTCGAGGCCTTTCTCCGCCTTGTAGGCGATATGGAGCAGCATCAGCCGGCCGATATAAAGCTGGCTTGCACATTCGGCGAGCATGAACTGCACGGCCTGGCGGTCGGCGAGCGGCTGGCCGAAGGTGGAGCGGTTGGTGACGCGCGCGGTGGCCATGTCCAGCGCGCGCTGGGCCTTGGCGATGTTGTGCATGCCGTGGCGCAGCCTTCCATAGGCCAGGCGGTGCTGGCCCATGTTGAAGCCGTTGCCTTCGCCGCCGAGCAGATTGTCGGCCGGCACCTTCATATCCTTGATCTCGATCTCGGAATGGCCGCCATGGATATGGTCGGCGTAGGGGCCTTCGATCGCCATGTTCTTGATGTTGCGCTTGATGTTGTAGCCGGGGTTCGGCAGCTCGACGATGAATGTCGAGTAGCGCTTGTGGCGCGGCGCATCCGGATCGGTCATCGCCATCACCAGCGCCATGTCGGCGACGCTCGCCGACGACGAGAACCATTTCTCGCCGTTGAGAATATAGTTCTCATTGCCGTCCTTCACGGCACGGGTCTGCATGCCCGTGGCATCGGCGCCCGAGGCCTTCTCCGTCATGGAGAAGCAGATGCGCTTCTCGCCATTGAGCAGCGGCTTCAGGAATTTCTCCTTCTGATATTCCGTGCCATGGGCGAGGATGGTCATGATCGAGGCGTCGTCGGGCCCTTGCGTGTTCATCGACAGCGCGCCCAGCATGCTCTCGCCGAGTTCCATCTGCACCAGCGCGTTGGCGAGCGGGCCGAGCCCCATGCCGCCATATTCCTTTGGCACGAAAGGATTCCACAGCCCCTGCGCGCGCGCCTTCTTGCGCAAATTCGCGAGCACGTCGTCGAACGGCCTGGAATCCAGCTCCTTTTCCGCCGGCATGCATTCGTCATGGACGAATTTGCGGACCTTTTCGCGGATTGCCTTGGCCTCCGTGGGGACTTCGAAATCGAGCATGGCGTTCCCTCATTCTACGTTCATTGTGGCATGACTTGCGAAATGGCATAACCCCGAGGCTTACCTGCGGCAACCCAAACAAAGTTTGAAGCGATGACCGATCTCGCCGATCTCTTCCCGGGCTATGAAGCCAAATGGATCAACACCTCCTCGGGCCGCATCTTTGCCCGGGTCGGCGGCTCGGGACCGCCGCTGCTCTGCCTGCATGGCTTCTCGTCGACGCATGTGATGTGGCACAGGGTGGCGCCGAAACTCGCCGACAGATTCACGCTGATCATCGCCGACCTGCCGGGCTATGGCTGGTCGGACATGCCCGATAGCGACGAGGACCACACGCCCTACACCAAGCGCGCGATGGCCAAGACCATGATCGAGGCGATGGAGCAGCTCGGCTACGTGCATTTCGCGCTCGCCGGCCACGACCGCGGCGGCCGCGTGTCCTATCGGCTTGCGCTCGATCATCCCGGCCGGCTGTCGCGGCTCGCCGTGCTCGATATACTGCCGACCTATGATTACTGGGAGCGCATGAACCGCCTCTCGGCGCTGAAGATCTATCACTGGGCGTTTCTGGCGCAGCCTGCGCCGTTTCCCGAAACGTTGATCTCGGGCAGCCCGGATTTCTTCCTGAAGAAGAAGATGGCGAGCCAGACCAAATCGAAGACGCTGAACGAGATCGATCCGCGTGCGCTGCAGCACTACCTTGCCCCCTTCCGCGATCCCGCGCGCGTGCATGCGATGTGCGAGGATTACCGCGCCGGCGCCTATGCCGACTATGAGATCGACAAGGCGGATTTCGAATCCGGCAAGAAGATCACCATTCCGATGCTGGCGCTGTGGGGAGATGCCGGCATCGCCGCGGCGGCTGCGACGCCGCTCGATACCTGGAAACAATGGGCAACCAACGTCTCGGGCGCACCGGTGGATTCCGGGCATTTTCTGACGGAGGAGAATCCGCAGGCGACGGCGAAATTGCTAACGGGGTTTTTCCTGGCGGGGTAGCAGGCCTCGTCGTCGTTGCGAGCCAAGCGACACGGCAATCCGGACTGCCACCGCGGAGACATTCTGGATTGGTTCGCTCCGCTCGCAATGACCGGCGGTTATCGCCGCTCTCTGAAAAACTCCCGCAACAGCGTCGCCGCGGCGCGCTCGCCGACACCCGGATAGACGTCCGGTGCATGGTGGCAGGTGGGCGAGGCGAAGAACCGCACGCCGCTCTCGACCGCGCCCCCCTTGGGGTCGGCGGTGCCGTAATAGAGCCGGCGGATGCGCGCGAACGAGATTGCCCCGGCGCACATGGTGCAGGGCTCCAAGGTGACATACATGTCGCAATCGGTGAGCCGCTCCGTCCCGATCCTATCGGCGGCCTGCCGGATCGCCAGGACTTCGGCATGCGCGGTCGGGTCGCGCTCGCTCAAGGTGCGGTTGCCGGCCGTGGCGATCACCTCATAATCCCTGACGATCACGCAGCCGATTGGAACCTCGCCCGATTTGCCGGCGTTTTCGGCCGTTTTCAGCGCCAAATCCATGAAGGAAGGAGCTTTCGTGCCTCGTATCATCGGAAAAAACCTGCTAGTGCATGTGCCTTAAGCAAAAGTGGATTCCGGTTTTGCGTGAGATAGCGCCGCGGTCAGCGCGCGTATCGCCGTTGTCCTGCTCCCCTATCGAAGCTTCAGGTGACTTTCATGCCCCGCGACACCGACAAACACAATGATCCCCGCGGCCGGCGCGAACGTCCAGAGGGCGGCAAGGGCCGTTCCGGCAAGCCGAGGGGGCCCGAGAAGAAGTTCGCCAAGCGCGGCTTTGGTCCGAAGAGGGCGGAGGGGCACGGGGACAAGCCGCGCTTCGGCAGTGACCGCGAGCAACGGCCCTCCCGCCGCGCCGACGAGGCCCCCCAGCGTTTCGAGCGCGACGAGCGGCGCCCGAAACGGTTTGACCGCGACGACCGTCCGCCACGCCGTGACCGTGACGAGGCGCGTTCGGCGGGGCGTTTCCAGGATCGCAAGTTCAGGGATCGTGACGGCGAGCGCGATTTCAAGGGACGCGCGCAGCGCGAGTTCAGGGGGCGACGCCAGGGCCGCGAATTTGCAGGCCGTGACCGGAGCGAGGACAAGCCGTGGCAGAAGCGCGATGATCGCCGTGGCGGCGGGGATGAGCGGCCGCGCTTTTCGCGTCCGCGCGAGGATCGCGAAGGCGGCGAACGCCAGTTTCGCGGCAGGCCGAAGTCTGATCGGCCTCGCGAGGATCGCGGCGATCGGCCAAAATTCGAACGTTCGCGCGAGGATCGTCCGAAGTTCAGCCGCCCCAGCAGGGAGCGCGACGACGAAGCCGGAGAACGCCGCAACCACCGTCCGAAATTCGATCGGCCCGGCCGCGATCGGAATAGCGAGTCCGGAGAGCGCCGCCCGCGGCCCGAAGGCCGTATGGGCTGGCAGGAGCACCCGCGCAGCGAGCGCCGCGGAGACCGTTTCACTGACCGTCCGCGCCGCGACAACGAGGACGACAGCAGGATCTTTGCAAAACGCCCGGCCTTCGGCGGCCGCGGTGCCTATCGCGACCGCCCTGATTTCGAGAAGCGTCCACGCCCCGAGCCTAAGCCGAAGAAATCCGGCGAGCGTATCGCCAAGGTGCTGGCGCGCGCCGGCCTCGCCTCGCGCCGCGACGCCGAGGAGATGGTCACGCAGGGCCGCGTCACCGTCAACGGCCGGCTGATCAATTCGCCGGCGCTCGACGTCACCGCCAACGATGTGGTCGCGGTCGACGGCAAGCCGTTGCCGCCGCGCGAGCGCACGCGGCTTTTTCTCTATCACAAGCCCAAGGGGTTGATGACCACGCATGCCGATCCGGAGGGGAGGCCGACGGTGTTCGACAATCTCCCCGAAGGCCTGCCGCGGCTGATCTCGGTCGGCCGGCTCGATTTCAACACCGAGGGGCTCTTGCTGCTCACCAATGACGGCGGCCTGGCCCGCGTGCTGGAATTGCCGGACACTGGCTGGTTGCGCCGCTATCGCGTCCGCGCCCATGGCGAGATCACGCAGGCACAGCTCGACGAGTTGAAGAGCGGCATCGAGGTCGAAGGCATCAAATACGGCCCGATCGATGCCACGCTGGAGCGCGATCAGGGCGCCAATGTCTGGCTGGTGTTTGCGATCCGCGAAGGCAAGAACCGCGAGGTGCGCAATGTGATGGGCCATCTCGGCCTCGAGGTGAACCGGCTGATCCGCATCTCCTACGGTCCGTTCCAGCTCGGCGAGATCGAGGAAGGCAAGGTCGAGGAAGTGAGGACGCGCGTGCTGCGCGATCAGCTCGGCGAAAAGGTGATCGCGCAGGCCGGCTGCGATGTCGAGCGGCCCGAGGAACGCGGAGCGGCCGACGAGGATGAAGCGCCGCGCGGCAGGAAGCCGTTCAAGCCGGCCGGCAAGAGCGCGCTGGTCTCCGACCGCAAGGGCCGCCGCGTGCTGGTGCAGCGCTCCGGCAGCGCGGATGCACGCGCGCGCAACGAGGAAGAAAACGCCGGCTATGGCCCGCCGCGCCGACCGAAGCGCGACTATCACGGCAAGCGCGATCTGAAGCCGCGGGATGAGTGACGCATGCGCGTGGTCGGCGGACGATTGAAGGGCCGCAATCTGGTCTCGCCTTCCTCGCGCGACATCCGCCCCACCGCCGACCGCCTGCGCGAATCCGTCTTCAACATCCTCGTGCACGCTTACGACGACCCGATCGAAGGCGCGCGCGTGCTCGATCTCTTCGCCGGCACCGGCGCACTCGGCATCGAGGCGGCGTCGCGAGGCGCGGCATTCACGCTGTTCGTCGACAACGGCGCGGAAGCCCGCGCGCTACTCCGGAACAATGTCGAGGCGCTCGCGCTCGGCGGCGTGACCAAGGTGTATCGCCGCGACGCGACCAACCTCGGTCCCGCGCATCCCGTCGAGCCGTTTTCGCTGGCCTTTCTCGATCCGCCCTACGGCAAGGGATTGGCGGAACAGGCGCTCGCCTCGCTGCGCGAGGGCGGCTGGCTCAAGCCGAACGCCCTGCTGGTGGTCGAGGAAGCGAAGGCAGCGGCGTTTGCTGCGCCGGCGGGATTCGGGGAGCTGGAGCGGCGCGCGTATGACGATACGGAGTTTGTGTTTTTGCAGGCTTCGTAGGGCGGATTGGATTAGTTTAGCGAAGCGTAATCCGCCGTGGCGGCAGAGGGTGGGTTACGCCTTCGGCCAACCCACCCTACGGCATCGCGTGAGCTTCACCGTCTCCCGAACAACCGCTCCACGTCGGCGAGCTTCAGCTCGACATAGGTCGGACGGCCGTGGTTGCACTGGCCGGAGTTCGGCGTGTCTTCCATTTCGCGCAACAGCGCGTTCATCTCTTCCGGCTTGAGCCTCCGCCCGGCGCGTACCGAGCCATGGCAGGCCATGGTCGCCGCGACATGCATCAGGCGACGCTCGAGCGGCAGCGCCTCGTCCCATTCCTCCATGTGCTCGGCGAGGTCGCGCAAGAGGCCGCCGGCATCGGTCTTGCCGAGCAGCGACGGCGTCTCGCGTACCGCCACCGCGCCGGGGCCGAAGGATTCGACGACGAGCCCGAATGACGCCAGTTCTTCGGCGCGCGACAGCAATCGCTCGACGGTCGCCTCATCGAGCTCCACGATTTCGGGAATGAGCAGAATCTGGCGCTGCACGCCGTTCTTGGCGAGCGAGGCCTTCAGCCGTTCATAGACGATGCGCTCATGGGCGGCGTGCTGATCGACGATTACGAGGCCGTCGCGGGTCTGCGAGACGATATAGGTCTCGTGGATTTGCGTGCGCGCCGCGCCAAGCGGGCGATCGAGCAGGTCGCCGGGCGGCAGCGTGTCCAGGCGCACATCTGCGGTGGGCGTACCGACATCGAAGGTAGCCTGGTCCTGTTCGGCGAGCGCAGCAGCAGCACCCGCAAACGAGGGGGCCAGGCCGATCGGATAGGACGGCGAGCGCCGCCAGTCCCAATTGGCCGGGCGCGTAAACGCAGGACGGAACGAGGCGATGGCGGTGCCGCCGCTATTGGCCGCCGTGCGCTTGCCCTCGCGCGAGAGCCCATCCTTCAGCGCGTGCACGATCAGCGCGCGGACGAGACCTGCATTGCGGAAACGTACCTCGGTCTTCGCAGGATGGACGTTGGCATCGACTTCTCGCGGATCAAGCGTGACGAACAACGCCACCACGGGATGACGGTCGCGCGGCAGATAATCGGCGTAGGCCGCGCGCACCGCGCCGAGGATGAGCTTGTCGCGTACCGGGCGGCCGTTGACGAAGAGATATTGCCCGAGCGCGTTCGCCCGCGTCAGCGCAGGCGAGGCCGCATAGCCCTCGACCACGACCCCTTCGCGCTCGCTGCGCACATCGATGGCGTTGGCGCGGAAATCCGCGCCGAGGATATCGCCGAGCCGCGTGAGCCGGCCCGGTGCGCCCGGCAGCGCCGCGGCCCAGGTCACCGGCGCGCGCTCTTCGCCGGCGAGCGTAAAGGCGACCTCCGGCCGCGCCATCGCGAGCCGCCGCACGGTCTCGCGGATCGCTTCGGCCTCGGTGCGGTCGGTCTTCAAAAATTTCAGCCGCGCCGGCGTGGCGTAAAAGAGATCGGCGACCTCGACGCGCGTGCCCTGGGTGAGCGCCGCCGGCATGACGTCGCCTTTCGCTCCGCCTTCGACGGCAAGCTGCCAAGCATGCGGCTCGCTCCCGTGCCGCGTCGCGATGCAAAGCTTCGCCACCGCACCGATCGAGGGCAGCGCCTCGCCGCGGAACCCGAGCGTCCTGATCTGCAAGAGATCCTCGTCGTCGAGCTTGGAGGTGGCGTGGCGATCGACGGCGAGCGCGAGATCGGGCGCGGTCATGCCGCCGCCGTCATCGGTGATGACGATCTTTCGCCTGCCGCCGCCATCGGTAAAAATATCGATCCGGCTCGCGCCGGCGTCGATCGCATTCTCGACGAGTTCCTTGACCACGCTCGCGGGACGCTCGACCACCTCGCCGGCAGCAATACGGTTGACGACCTGTTCGGGGAGCTGGCGGACGAGCATGAGGCCAGTTTAGGGGAGCGGGCGGGCAATTGCATGCGGCGAGGCGGCTTCGCCCACCGTTTCTTGCGTCCAGGCCGGGAAGAGCTAATCCTCAAAGCCGTGCGTGCCGCGGCGGGCCTTGATGTCGCCGCGGCGCTTCTTGCCCTCGAGCCGGCGCTGCTTCGAGCCCAGGGTCGGCTTGGTCGCCCGCCGCGGAGTGGGGCGCACCATCGCCTCCTTGAGCATCGCGACCAGCCGCTCGATCGTATCGGCGCGATTCCGCTCCTGGCTGCGGAAGCGGTAGCCTTGAATGACGATCACGCCATCCTTGGTCATGCGGCTGCCGGCGAGCCTGGCGAGCCGCTGGGCGGCGTCGGGTGGCAGTGCGATCCGGTTGGTGTCGAAGCGAAGCTGTGCCGCCGTCGAGACCTTGTTGACATTCTGCCCGCCTGGTCCGGAGGCGCGGACAAAGACAATCTCGATGTCGTTCTCGTCGATCGCAAGCTCGCGGGAAATCCGCAGCATGGGCGCTATCCGTCAGATTCGGTGCGCCACAATACCGGCCTATGCCGGCAGCGTCTAATTCGCCTTCCCAGTTCGCCTTCTCAGTTCGCTTTGGGCGGCGGCGGAATGCCAGGCGCGCCCGCCGATTGGGTGGCGGCCTGCGGCTCGCGTCCGACCACGACCGTCAGCAGTCCCTCGCCAAACAGCCGTTTCGCCGCCTGCTTCGCATCATCGAGCGTCACCGCATCGATGATGCCGGCGCGCTTCTCGAGATAGTCGATCGGCAGCTTGTCGAGCTGATATTGCAGCAGCGCGCTGGCGAGCTTGGAGGAGGTGTCGAGCTGCAGCATCTGAGAGCCCTTGAGATAGGACTTCGCCTCGTCCAGCTCCTGTTGCGTCGGCCCGTCCTCGGCGAACTTGCCGACCTCCTTCTCGACCGCATCGAGGCTGTCGCCGGCCCGGTCGGCGCGGGTACCGGTATTGCCGACCACCAGCGCCGAATGATCCATCCAGAGCAGCGATTCGAACACCGAATAGGCAAGCCCGCGCTTCTCGCGAACTTCGCGATAGAGCCGAGACGACAGCCCGCCCCCGCCGATGATGTGATTGTCGATATAGGCGGCCATGAAGTTGGGATCGCGGCGCAGGAAGCCGGGGCCGCCGAAGGTGATGGTAGTCTGCGGCACGTCGAGCGGCACGAACGTGCGCTGCGGCGGCGCTGTCGCCGCGACGTCGGGCACCGCCGTCAGATTCGACCTGGCCGGAAGGTCGCCGAAGGTCTTGTCGAGCAACTGGCCGAGCGTCGCCGGATCGACATCGCCGACCACGGCGATCTTCAGCGTGTCCCTGGCGATCACGCGCTTGATGTAGTCGCGCATGTCGGCGACCGTGATGGTGGGGACGCTCTCCAGCGTGCCTGTTCCAGGCCGGCCATAGGGATGGCCGGGAAAGGCAACCTCGAGGAATTTGCGGCTCGCCAGCGAATTGGGATTGGTGGTGTCGCGGTGCAGGCCCGACATGATCTGCGCGCGGATGCGCTCGACATCCTCCTTACTCAGATGCGCCGAGGTCAGGGCCATATGGAGGAGGTCGAAGGCCTCGTCCTTGTTGTCCTTCAGCATGCGCAAGGAGCCGCGGAAATTGTCCCGCGTGACGCTGAAGTTCAGCTCGATGGCGCGGCGGTCGAGCCGCTCATGGAAGGCGTTGGAATCAAGATTGCCGGAGCCTTCGTCGATCGTGCTCGCGACCAAATTGCCGACGCCGGGCTTGTCGGCGGGGTCCTGCGAGGCGCCGCCGCCAAAGGCATATTCCATCGCGATCAGCGGCACGGTCGCGTCCTGCACGAACCAGGCCTCGATGCCGCCGGGCGAGATCAGGTGCTGGATCCTGGTCGCGGCAAGCGAAGGCGCGGGCAGCGCCAGCGCAAAAGCAAGGGAAGCGGCGAGCGCAAAGGCCATGCGCCGCGTGAGATGGGTCAGATGGCTCACGAACGCTTCTCCTCGCGCCTGGGCGTGGTGTCCTTGATCAGGTAGCCCGTCACCGAGCGCTTCTTGTCCAGCCATTTCTGCGCCACGGCGCGGACCTGCTCGGCGGTGACGGCGCGAATGCGGTCGGGCCAGCTCCTGATATCCTCGATGCTCAACCCGGTGCTCAGAGCGCCGCCATACCAGCGCGCCATGGTCGCCTGGTTGTCCTGGGCATAGATCGCCTCCGCGATCAGTTGCGTCTTCACCCGCTCGAGATCCTCGGCGCGGATCGGATTGTTCTGGATATCGGCGATGACATTGTCGACCGCCGGCTCGACCTGCGAGAACTCGACGCCCGGCTGCGGCGCCACCGAGATCGAGAATTGCGAGGGATCGAGCGCGGTGCCCTGATAGGCGGCGCTGGCGGCGACCGCGAGCGGCCTGTCGACCACGAGCGCGCGGTAGAGATAGGAGTTGCTGCCGCCGCCCATCAATTGCGCGAGCACGTCGAGCGCCGGGCTCTCGCCGGCGGCGGTCGTGGCCGACGGCACGAGGTAGTAGCGCTTCATCGTGGGCTGCTCGACATGGGGATCGGCCAGCGTCACGGTGCGCGGCGCCACCTGCGCCGGCTCCTGCGGACGGATGCGTTTTGCCGGGATCGCGGGCTGCCGCGCGATGTTGCCGAAGTTCTGCTCGACCAGCGGGCGAACCTCGTTGACATCGGTATCGCCCGCGATCACCAGGATCGCGTTGTTGGGGGCATAGAAGCGACGATAGAAGGCAAGCGCGTCCTCGCGGTCGAGCTTCTCGATCTCCTGGTGCCAGCCGATCACCGGGCGGTGATAGGGATGGTTGAGATAGAGCGCCGCCATGATCTGCTCGTTCAGCCGAGCCTCCGGATTGTTGGCGACGCGCATGTTGTATTCCTCCAGCACGACGTCGCGCTCGGGCAGCACGTTCTCGTCCTTGAGGATGAGGCCGGTCATGCGGTCGGCCTCGAACTCCATCATCAGCGGCAGCTTCTCCCGCGGCACGTGCTGGAAATAGCCGGTGTAGTCGTTCGAGGTGAAGGCGTTCTCGTTGCCGCCGACCTTGAGCACGGTCTGCGAGAACTCGCCGGCCGGATGCCTGGCCGTGCCCTTGAACATCAGATGTTCGAGGAAATGCGCTAGGCCCGATTTGCCCGGCGTCTCGTCGGCGGAGCCGACCTTGTACCAGATCATCTGCGTCACCACCGGCGTGCGGTGATCCTGGATCACCACGACCTGCAGCCCGTTCGGCAGGGTGAAGGCGGCCGGAGCCTCCGAGGTGAAGGTGGTCTGCGCCGAAGCGCCGGCGGTCGAGAGCAGGAATGCGGCGAACAGCGAGGCTGCGAAACGGTTTCTGGACATCATGACCTTTATGGAAGCCCGCATTACGCTTGCGGGTGAAATAGCCGCATGCCAGACGGCGCGGCGAACACGCGACGTCACCAAGCCGGGAGAAATCCCGAGCCGGGCGCGGCTAATCGCCATACTTGCCGGCGGCCGGGTTGTATTCCTTGTTGAGGGATTCCTTCGGGCCGGTACCGTACAGAAAGTTCGGCGACGGCGTTTGATAGCCGGGCGGCGGTTGCGTCAGCGATTCCCGCGGCGGCTCCTGCTTGAACTCTGCGGCCTCCGTCTTGTTGCCCTTGAACATGCCCATGAAGCCGCCGCTATAGCCGAGGTCCGAGGGCATCAGCGGATTGCCGCCGGGATCGCCCGGTCTGAGCGAATCGGAATTTTTCGCGTCCTGGGCGGACGATGTCGGCCTCTGATGCGCGGCATCGAGTTCGCCCGGCGTGAGCGGACGGGCCGCATCGCGGCTCACGGCGACGGCGTCGCGGGTATCCTTCTTGTCCTTCTTGCGCTTGGCGATGTCGGCCTGGCGCCGTGCTTCGTCCGGGTCCTTCGGCCAGTTCGGGGCCGTCGTCGTGGCGGATGCGGCAGCCGGCGGCGGCAAGTCGAGCCTGGGCGGCACGACCAGCGGCGAGCGCTCACGATAGTCGATGTCGGAATTCTCCATGTTGGTGGCGCCGATGCCCTTCATGACGCCCTCGATGACCTTCTCCTCGAAGGTCTTGTCATCTTCGTCGTCGTCGCCGGCCCGCGCGGCGCCCGCCATCAACAAGCCGATGCCGAGCACCACCGCCGAGCACCGCAAGGCCTTCGAGGAGGTCCGCATCATCCAACCGCCGGTTCCGGTCCTTCGCATTGGGCTACCCGTTGTAAAACCTGGCCTGTTTAAAACTTACCCGTTCAAACAAGCACTTCTCAGGGGGTCTGATCGGCCGGGATCAGGGCGCTTTTGCGGCGGGTACCGCAAAAAAGGAATCATACAATAGGGCTATGACCCCCGCAACAATGGCAGCGTCGGCGAGGTTAAACACGTACCAATTGTAGGTATTTCCGCCGATCTGGACATGGAAAAGCGCAAAATCGACCACCGCACCATAGGCGATGCGGTCGATGCCATTCCCGATCGCGCCACCGATGACCAATCCCAAGGCAAGCGTCGCGACCAATGTTCGTGAACGCGCCATCCAGATCGCGAGCGCGATCACGGCCACCGCCTTGACCAGCATCAGTATGATCTGGGCGAGTTCGCCGTCATTCTGAAACAGGCCAAAGCTGATGCCAATGTTCCAGGCCAGCACCAGGTCGAAGAACGAGGTGACCCGCACCGTGCCGCGATGGCCGATATCGAACACGTAGAGCAGCCAGAGTTTTGAGGCCTGGTCGATCAAGAGCGTCGTGAGTGCGGCGATGATGCCGAAGCGAAGCCGAGATGTCATGGCTCGTTATCGCCGCAACCAAACTGGCATCGCGGGGCAGGGGTCCGAGCCGGCGCCACAAGCAACCCCGTCGTCCTGGCGAAGGCCAGGCCCCATGTCCCGGAATGGGAATCGGCGGAAAGACTTCGGGTCATCTCTCTTCTCAACAGGAGAAGCCTGTGGTTGTGGGCGCTGGCTTTCGCCAGGACGACGGCGGGCCATTCAGACCGAAACTCCCAGCGCCTTCCATTCGCGCAGCGCCCTGGCGTCGCGCAGCGAGACGTCGGGATAGTCCTTGTCCTCGCCGACGGTAGGAAGAATCTTCCAGCTTCGCGCGCATTTGATGCCTTGGGCGCGTTCGACCACGACGGCAACGCCGGGGAAGGAGTCGAGGCGGAAGGCCTTCGCCGGCGCCTCGTCCTCCCGCACCTCGTAGCCCGAGGTGATGCAGACTTCGGCCAGATCGATGTCGAACAGGGTCGCCAGCATGTTGCGGTCGGAGACATAGATGATCGGCGAGGCCTCGAGCGAGGAGCCGATGTTCTTCGCCGCGCGCTCAAGCTCCAGCGCGCCGGTGACGACCCGGCGCACGTTGCGGACGGTCTCCCATCTTGCCGCCAACCGCTCATCGCGGAATCTCTCGAAACCGTCGGGAAACAGCGTCAGATGCACCGAGGCCTTGTCGTTCGGCTTGTACATGCCCCAGGCCTCCTCGCAGGTGAAGCTCAGGATCGGCGCCAGCCATTTCAGGATCGCATCGCAGAGGATGTCGATGGTGGTGAGCGCAGCCTTGCGCGCCAGAGATGACGGCGGGTCGCAATAGAGCGTGTCCTTGCGAATGTCGAAATAGAACGCCGACAATTCCGAGTTCATGAAGGCCGACAAGGTCGCGACCACCGTCTTGTAGTCAAACTCGGTATAGGCGATGCGCACGATCTTGGCCTGCTCGGCAAGCTCATGCAGCATCAGCCGCTCCAGCTCCGGCATGTCCTGGTGCGCCACCGCATCCGCTGAGCGGAAATGATGCAGCGTGCCGAGCATCCAGCGGATGGTGTTGCGCAGCTTGCGATAGGTCTCGATCGTGTTCTTGAGGATCTCGGGACCGATGCGCTGGTCGTCGGCGTAGTCGGTGGCGCACACCCAGAGCCGGAGGATGTCGGCGCCGGATTGCGCAATCACCTTTTGTGGGTCGGTGGTATTGCCAAGCGATTTCGACATCTTGCGACCGTTCTCGTCGAGCGTGAAGCCGTGGGTCAGCACCACGTCATAAGGCGCGCGTCCGCGTGTGCCGCAGCTCTCCAGCAGCGAGGAGTGGAACCAGCCGCGGTGCTGGTCCGAACCTTCGAGATACATCACCGTGTCGGCGCCGCCATCGATCTTGCGCTTGATGCCGGCGAGGCCCGGGAAATGCACGGCATCTTCCAGCACGAAGGCATGGGTCGAACCGGAATCGAACCAGACGTCGAGAATGTCGTCGACCTTCTGCCAGTCCTCATTGGCGAGCGAGCCGAGAAAGCGTTCGCGCGCGCCGTCCATGTACCAGGCGTCCGCGCCCTCCTTCTCGAAAGCATCCGCGATGCGCTTGTTGACGGCCTCGTCCTGCAGGATCTCGGCCGAGCCGTCGCGAGTTTCTCGTACGAATACGGCAAGCGGCACGCCCCAGGCACGCTGGCGCGAGATCACCCAGTCCGGCCGCGCCTCGATCATGCCGTTGATGCGGTTCTGGCCCGAGGCCGGTACCCATTGCGTCACCGAGATCGCATGCAGCGCACGGGCGCGCAGCGTGTCGCCGGGCTTCGCCTTGCCGTTTTTTGCGATGTCCATAGCCGCGGGTTTACCCGTGGCGTCCACAATAGGTTTGTCCATGGCAATGAACCATTGCGGCGTGTTGCGGAAGATCACCGGCTTCTTCGAACGCCAGGAATGCGGGTATTGGTGCCTCAACTTGCCGCGGGCGAGCAGCATGCCGGCCTCGATCAGCGCCTTGATCACCGCTTCATTGGCATCGCCCCTCTCGCCCTTGTCGTCGATGACGCGTTTGCCGGTAAAGCCGGGTGCATGGTCGGTGAAGGCGCCGTTCTCGTCGACGGTATAGGGAATCGCGGTGTTGATGCCGCGTGCGTCGAGTTCGCGCGCATTCGCGGTCCAGACGTCGAAGTCCTCGCGGCCGTGGCCGGGCGCGGTGTGCACGAAACCGGTGCCGGCGTCGTCGGTGACATGCTCGCCCGGCAGCAGCGGGACGACGAACCGGTAGCCATCGCCGGCAAAGCGTTGCAGCGGGTGCGCACACTCGATCGCGTCGAGCGTATCGGCAGGCACGTCGCGGACCTTCTCGTAAGCCGTCACGCGCGCCTGCTTGAGCACGCCGTCGGCCAGCGCATCGGCGAGGATCAGGAGATCGCCCGCCTTGGCCCAGTTGTCCGCCGGCGCCTCGCCGACTTTGTAGAGGCCGTAGGCGATTTTCGGCGAGAAGGAGATCGCGCGGTTGCCGGGCAGCGTCCAGGGCGTGGTGGTCCAGAACACCACGCTGGCATTGGCCAGCGCGCCATGCGTGGGCGAGGTGACGGGAAACTTCACCCACACCGTATCGGAGATGTAATCCTCATATTCGACCTCGGCTTCGGCGAGCGCAGTCTTCTCCACCACGCTCCACATCACCGGCTTCGAGCCGCGATACAGCAGCCCGTTCCGGGCGAAGCTCATGATCTCGCGGGCGATCTGGGCTTCCGCGGCGAACCCCATGGTGGTGTAGGGGTGCGCCCAGTCGCCGACGATGCCGAGCCGCTTGAACTCTTCGCGCTGGACGTCCAGCCAATGTTCGGCAAAGGCGCGGCACTGCCGCCGGAACTCCACCACCGGCACCGCGTCCTTGTTGCGGCCCTTGGCGCGGTATTCCTCCTCGATCTTCCACTCGATCGGCAGGCCGTGGCAGTCCCACCCCGGAACGTAGTTCGAATCCCGCCCGAGCATCTGCTGCGAGCGCGTCACCATGTCCTTCAGGATCTTGTTGAGCGCGTGCCCAATGTGGATGTTGCCGTTGGCATAGGGCGGCCCGTCGTGGAGCACGAATTTCGGCCGGCCCGCCGCCTCGCGGCGCAGCTTTTCGTAAAGTCCGATGCGTTCCCAGCGGGCCAGGATCTCGGGCTCGCGGTGCGGCAGGCCGGCGCGCATCGGGAAATCGGTCTGCGGCAGGAACAGCGTTGCCGAATAGTCCGTCGCCGACTTCTTGGCGGCCTTTGGGGTCTCATCGTTCATGATCGAACCGATCGTCTGGCGGCGAGCATCGCTCGCTACTCATCCTGTTGCCTGAAAACTCTTGGCGGAGCACCCCGGCGGGGGCAACGCGTCACATCCGGCGCCGCGCGAGCACGCTCAAGCGCGGACCGGGCCGGTAATTCGAAATATGCGGCCAGAACGCATCATTGCGGCCTTGTAGCAGGCGCCGGAAGCCAAGTGAAGCCGTGACGGCCTGGACATCCTGCAGCGCCGATGCCAAATTGCTCCAATGCGTGACAATGTGGCATCAGACAAGATGGCGAGCGTGAAAAGGCGCGCGGCGGCAAGCGGCAACGCCCGAAAAGTCAAGACAGCTTCCGTGCAGGAAGAGGATGCCCCAACGCTGGCGAGCATTTGGGAGGCGGCCCGCGAGCGGGCGCTCGCGGGCGCCGCGCCGCGCCTCGCGCCCA
>JAFAUV010000303.1 GCA_019243075.1 Bradyrhizobium sp. | reverse complement strand
GAAGCCGGCTTCGATGACGTCGACACCCATGTCGTCGAGCATCTCGGCGACCTCGAGCTTCTCCTCGAAGGTCATGGTGGCGCCGGGGCACTGCTCGCCGTCGCGCAGCGTGGTGTCGAAAATGATGACGCGGTCCTTTTCGGACTTGTTGGCGGTGGTCATTGCATGCATTCCTTTGGGTCGATGCGCTGTTCACATGAGCGCTGAAGGGTTTTGATGTTCTCGCGCAACCCCTGAGTGCCCAGGCGCAAATGCCCAGACGGCCCTCAGGGGCTGATAAGAAGCAGGAGCCCAATAAGCAGGCTGGGCATGGACGCAGCCGGAAGCGCGGGGGCGACATCGGCCGCTCCACCCCGAACTCCGCACTTTTCGCTGCGAATCAGCATTGCCAGACCCTGACTTTTGACGCGCGATCGGACGCAAAACCGCTGTCCACTTTTGCTGATCGCGCGTGAGGCGCAG
Organism: Bradyrhizobium sp.; assembly: GCA_019243075.1. Taxonomy (GTDB): domain Bacteria; phylum Pseudomonadota; class Alphaproteobacteria; order Rhizobiales; family Xanthobacteraceae; genus Bradyrhizobium. The sequence continues at coordinate 7,675 of JAFAUV010000303.1, read as the reverse complement.
AAATCCTCGGGCAAAACCGTTGACGGTTCGTTGCCGGGGAGCACGCTCAGCTGCCGTTCTAGACGAGAACGGTGAGTGGCTGCAATGCCAAAAGATGGTCAACCCGGCTGACCTAAGGGCTGGAAAATGCCCGCTGCCCAAGCGATTGTCGCACGGAACTGTCATGGATAGCGGCCGCATTTCCGGAGGAATATCATGATCAGCCTGCACCGACGTCATCTGCTTGTCTCGGCCGCCACCGTCGCGACCACCGCCCTTTTCGGCCCCACGGCGCCGGCGCAGGACGCCTCCACCTTCGCCTATCGCGGCTTCACGGTCGACGTGACCGCCGCTCAAAGCGCGCCGAACCTTTCCGACGTCGAGAAGTCTCTGAAACACCAGATCGACATCACCGCCAATTGCGGCACCACGCCAAAGATCCTGGACTTCTTCAAGAGCCAGACGATTTTCGTCAACCCCGGCCAGGGCGATGGCGGCGGACGCTTCTCCTCCAAGGTCAAGGGCGTCTCGGTCGATGTCGCGGTCCAGGCGCCCGAAAAGCCGGTGGTGCTGCATGAGATGCTGCACGCCTATCATTGGTGGGTGCTGCCCGACGGCTTCAAGAATGCCGAGGTCGAGCAATTCTACGAGCGCGCGAGAGACGGCGGCTTCTACCCAGCTGACGCCTACGTGCTGAAGAACGTGCAGGAGTTCTTTGCGGTCACCGCGAGCCTCTATCTCTGGGGCAATGTCGACCGCCCCCCGCACGACCGCAAGACGCTGCACGACAAGCAACCGGTCTACTACCAATGGCTGGGGGATCAGTTCGGCGTGGTAAAGAGCGTGTGAGGAGCGCTGCTCCGTCGCTGCTCGCCCCACTGCCGTAGGGTGGGCACTACGGCCTCTGCCTATGGGTCCCGGCTCGCGCTTCGCTTGGCGGGGACGACACCGGTGTTTTCGATCCGCTCGCTATCGCACAAGCAGGGGCGGAATGGCCACTATTTCTGAACCTTCCCTTGGCGATACCGACCTATGAGAAAGGAGCAGTGCGCGTGTCTTCAATGCCGGACAGGACCATATCATTCGATCTTTGGAGAAGAAGCAATGACATCCAATATTGAGATGACCAAGAAGGGCTATGAATCTTTTCAGCGAGGCGACATTCCGGCTCTCATCCGGGACCTGCTCGATGACAACTGTACCTGGATATCCCCGGGTCCCAGGGACAACCTGCCCTGGGCAGGCACTTTCAGGGGAAAACCGGCGATCGCAGATTTCTTCACGCGCATAGGTGAGAATTTGGAGTTCACCGAATTTGCACCGCGGGAGATGATCGAGCAGGGCGATACGGTGGTGGTCCTGGGCACGCTGGCGGGCCGGGCCAAGAAAACGGGCAAGGCCATAAAGAACGAATGGGCTCACGTTTTCAAATTCCGCCAGGGCAAGGTGGTGTTTTTCCAGGAATACGTCGATACTGCGGCGGACGTTCTCGCCATGTCGTGAGGGACGGCGAGCGGCCTCGGCCGGCGGGGTCGCGCGACAAAATTCGATGCTCTGTGCGTTTTATTCGACCTTGCTTTCGGCGTCGTGTCCTTTCGCCTGCCGGCGGACGACGAGATTGAAGATCGCCCCCAGCGCCATCAGCACGCTGGTGCCGAGGAACACCGCGCGCATGCCGATATGACCGCCGACGAAGCCGCCGGCCAAGGGACCCGCCACCTGCCCGGCATATTGCGCCGAGACCGAATAGCCCAGCGTGCCGCCGACCATTGTCTCCGGCACGTTGTGGCGAATGACGCTGGCGATGCAGGGGAGCAGGCCGCCGAGCGCAAGCCCCATCAAAAAGCGCAGCACGATGAGCTGCCAGTCGCTGGTGACGAAAGCCTGCGGAATCAACAGCACGGCGGAGACGGCAAGACAGCCGATGATGACGTTCCAGTGCCCGACGCGGTCGGCGAGCTTGCCGAGATAGGACGCCGACAGGATGCTGCCGAGGGCCGCCGCCGACATCACGAGACCGGCGATGAAGGTGACGCGCGCCGGCTCCGCGAATTGGGCGACATAGACCGTGATGATCGGCTCGATCGACATGTTGGCGAGCATCAAGAGCAGGCCCGTCGCCAGCATCGCGAGGATCGGACGCTTGTCCGGAATTTGCGACCAGCCGACGCGCGCTTTCGTCGCGCCCTTCCTTGCAGGCCGTCTCTCCTCGCGGATCAGGAACGTCGTGCCGAGAAAGGTGATGAAGATGACGGCGCCCGCAAGCAGGAAGGTCGAGCGGATGCCGATCAAAGGCGGCAGCGAGCCGCCGACCAGCGGACCCACCAGATTGCCCGCCATGATGCCGGACGAGAGAACGCCGAGCGCCCACCCCGAGCGTGCTTTCGGCGTCTGCGCCGCGACCAGAATCGCCGAGCCGGAGGCATAGCCGCCGAGCAGCCCGGCCAAGAGGCGCAAGCCCACCAGCTCATAGACATTGTGCGCCATGCCGATCAGCGACATCGCGATCGCCATGCCGAGGCTGGCGCGGATCAGCATCAGCTTGCGGCCATAGCGGTCGGCGAGATAGCCCCATAGCGGTGCCGTCAACGCCGCACTGAAGAAAGCCGCGCCATAGGCCGCACCCGACCATTCGGCGATCGCGGCATGGTCCGTCACACCGAGCTGCTCGACATAGAGCGGCAGGAAGGGCAGCAAGAGCGTCATCGCCACGATGGTGGTGAATGAGCCGAACACGCAGATCACCAGATTCCGCCGCCACGGGCCGGCATCGAGGATCGCATCGCGCTGGTCGATCGTGTTCTGCATGGACGCGCGTTAGCAACGGCGCGCCGGGGTGTCCACCGGCCGCGCTAGCAAGCCGCCATGCGCAAGGCGCGCAGGCTTGACCTCCACGTTTGCGGGGGAGCAATCGCATATGGCGAAAAAATCGAACGCCGGCGTCCCGGACAAGCGAGCGGAGCGAGCGCCGATCCGGGACCCATAACCACAGGCCGTCGTTGTTTTGGCAAACTTGCCGTCCCAGCTCGCTCTCTTACACAGCGGGGAAAGCTAGCAAAGCGGCCACCACAAATCATTCGCGCTGCTGCAACATTTGGGGTGCACCAGCGTTGGTCGACGGCTGTTGTGGCTTCGGTATTTTCCTTGGGGGTTATTGATGTCCGATTTCGCGATCGAGGAAGGCCTGCCCTTTCCGCTGGGGGCGACCTGGAGCGGCAAGGGCACCAACTTTGCGGTGTTTTCCGCCAATGCCGCCAAGGTGGAAGTCTGCCTGTTCGAGGGCAATCGCGAGACGCATCGCTTCGAGCTGCCGGAATATACCGACCAGGTCTTTCACGGCTACATTTGCGGTGTCGGGCCCGGCATGTTTTACGGCTATCGCGTGTACGGCGCCTACCAGCCGGATGCCGGCCACCGCTTCAACCCGAACAAGCTCCTGCTCGATCCCTATGCCCGCGCTCATGCCGGTTCGCTGACATGGAATCCGGCCGTGTTCGGCTACCGGATGGAGAGCGGGGACGACCTCACCTTCGATGATCGCGACAGCGCGCCGTTCATGCCGAAATGCGTCGTGGTCGATCCCGATTTCGACTGGCAGGCGGAAGCCGCGCGGCAGAACGTGCATTGGGACGAGACCATCGTCTACGAGACCCATGTCAAGGGATTCACCAGGACGCATCCGGACGTGCCGGAGCATCTTCGCGGCACCTATGCCGGCTTCGCCTCGCCAAGGCTGCTCGAGCACCTGACCACGCTCGGCGTCACCTCGGTGGAGCTGTTGCCGGTGCACACCTTCATCGACGACAGCACTCTCCTGGAAAAGCACCTCACCAATTACTGGGGCTACAACACCATCGGCTTCTTCGCGCCCGATCCGCGCTATGCCGCCGACGTGCCGAACAGCCTGCGCGAGTTCAAGGAGATGGTGTCGAAGCTGCATGGCGCCGGGCTCGAGGTGATCCTCGACGTCGTCTACAACCACACCGCCGAGGGCAATGAGAAAGGGCCGACGCTGTCGTTCAAGGGCATCGACAATGCGAGCTATTACCGCCTCCTGCCCGACAGGAAGCGCTATTACATCAACGACACCGGGACGGGAAATACCGTCAACCTGTCGCATCCGCGCGTGATCCAGATGGTGATGGACAGCCTGCGCTACTGGGCAGGCCACATGCATATCGATGGCTTCCGTTTCGATCTCGGCACCATCCTGGCGCGCGAGGTCTATGGCTTCGACGAGCAGAGCGGATTCCTGAAAGCCATGGATCAGGATCCCCTGCTCTCCACCATCAAGCTGATCGCCGAACCCTGGGACACCGGTCCCGGTGGTTACCAGGTCGGCGGCTTCCCGCCGGGCTGGGCCGAATGGAACGACAAGTTTCGCGACACCGTGCGCGACTACTGGCGGGCGGAGGCGCCACCCAGCGCGCTGGCGAAGCGGCTGCTCGGCTCCGGCGACGTCTTCAACCGCGAGGGACGGCGAAGCTGGTCGAGCGTCAATTTCATCACCGCCCATGATGGATTCACGCTGAACGACTGGGCGAGCTTCAACGAAAAGCACAACGAGGCCAACGGCGAAGGCAACAGGGACGGCAACTCCAACAACCATTCCTGGAATTGCGGCGCCGAGGGACCGACCGACAACAAGGACGTGTTGGTATTGCGCGAACGGCAGAAGCGCAACATGCTGGCGACGCTCCTGCTGTCGCAGGGCACCCCGATGCTGCTCGGCGGCGACGAATTCGGCCGCACCCAGCAGGGCAACAACAACGCCTATTGCCAGGACAACGACATTTCCTGGTTCGACTGGAATTTGGGCGAAGCCGGCGAGAAGCTGCTCGCCTTCACCCAGCGCCTGATAAAGCTCCGGCGCGGCTATCCGATCCTGCGGCGCAGCCGCTTCCTGACCGGCCAGCATGACACCGAACTCGACATCCGCGACGTCAGCTGGATCAATCCCGACGGCGCCGAAATGAAGCAGCAGGACTGGGACAATGGCTGGGCGATGTGCTTCGGCATGGTCCTCGACGGCCGCTGCCGCAAGACCGCGGTCAGGCGCTATGGCGAGGACGACAGCGTGCTGATCATCCTGAATAGCTATGAGGGCGAGGTCGGCTTCAAGCTGCCGCACACCAGCGCGGGGCCGAAATGGTCGTTGTTGCTCGATACCAGCCGTCCGGATGATGCGTCGGGCGCGGGGTTCGATTTCGCCAGCGCATACCAGGTGCCGGGACGTTCGTTCCTGCTGTTCGTCGCCGGCGAGTTAAAGTAGATCGCTGCCGCGATCGGATCCGACCTCTCCTACAAGGCCGACATGGGGAGCGCTGCACCGTCACTGCAGCGGCAGTTCCGATCTCAGCCGATAACGCCCCAGCCATGCGGTGGTAGCGTCAGCTCGGTCCTGCCGCCGTTCGTGCTGATGGCAACTTTACCGGCGAGCTTCTCTGCGGCTGCGGCGATGGTGCGCGTGACCGCTGCATCCGCGATGTTGAGCGCGACCCAGAGCCGCCGGTCGTCGGCGAAGGCTTCGTACAGGACATCGGTGTTGCGCAGCTCGATCACCCGGCTTTGCGCGCGGCGGAGCCAGGGATGCTTCCGCCGCAGCCCGATCACTTCCTGATGCAGGCGATAGACCGGAAGGCCAGACGAGGCGAGATCGGACGGGCTCGCGGGAAAAGCGGGACGGATGGCATCGTCGCCGCCGGCGCGGTTTTCCTTGATGCCGCGCAACGCCTGCTCGTCGCCGGAATAGATCGAAGGCGTGCCGCCGGCCGTCATGAGAATCACCAGCGCATGCGCCAGATGCCGCTCATCGGCGAGCCGGCTCGCGATGCGCGTGACGTCGTGGTTGCCGATGAAGGTCTGCGGCACGAAGGCTTCGAGAAAGCTGTTGTGGCGTTTCATCGCCCAGGCGAGCTCGAAGAAATTGCCGCCGTTCAGCGAGCTCCAGATCGCCTTCCACAACTCATATTGCGTGACCGCGTCGAGGCCGCTCTCGTGGACGAAGGCAATGTAGTCGCCATGGATCACCTCGCCGAAGATGTAGACATCCGGATGTTGTGCCCGCACCCGCGGCAGCACATTTCGCCAGAACGCGCGCGGCACCGCGTAGGCTGCATCCAGCCGCCAGCCATCGGCGCCGCGGTCGAGCCAGTGGTTCATCACCTGCACGACATAGTCGGCCACTGCAGGCTCGGCATGATTGAGCGCAACGAGCTGGCGATGGCCTTCGAAGGTCGCATATTCCGGTTCGCCGCCCTTGCCTGCTTGCGGCCAGGTGAGGTGAAACCATCGGCCGTCGCTCGATTGCGGGCCGCCGGCGATGGCGCGCCGGAACGCCGGAAACTCGCGTCCGACATGGTTGAACACGCCGTCGAGGATCAGGCGCAGGCCGCGGCGCCTGGCTTCCTTTGCCAGTGCATCGAAATCGGCATTGTCGCCGAGCCGCCGATCGATCTCGAAGTGGTCTGTCGTGTCGTACCCATGGGTGGAGGACGCGAAGATCGGCGCGAGCAGAAGCCCGGAAACGCCGAGATCGACGGCATAATCAAGCCAGCTCGCGATGCGGCCGAGCCGATGCCGCACTTGCGGACACGCGGCCGCTTCGCGCTCGGCGCCGACAAAGCCGAGCGGATAGATGTGCCAGAAAATGGCGTGCTCGATCCAGTTGACCAAGGAAGCTCCGGTTTGACAAATTGACCCGCCGCCGCGCCGCCGCGACACCCTGACGCCTTAAAGACAGAGGCTGAGCAGCTTGATGTGACAATCGTCGGATTTGCGCCGGCTGGCCGAGGCGACTTCGCGCTGCACCAGGGGGCCTTGCTTCGAGGCGTCCGCCACAGCGCCGCCCTTGCGCGACTGGTAGTCGCCCGCGATTTCCATCGCCCAATAGGTGCGCTTGCTGGCCGCGCTCTTGGCGCTGGCGATCCCGACGCGCGTGGCGCTGGATAGAAGCAAATTGCTGCGATGCTCGCTGGATGCGATCCACTGATCGAGCGTCGCAGCAAAGGTCTCGCGCCCATAGGCGATGTTCTCGGCGGCGCGGCCGGCACGCGAGGAGGCGATGCGCGAGGAGAACGAGCCCAGGACCTCGTGGCTGAGCTCGTCCTTCTCCGCCATCGCCCGCGCCTGCGCCTGCGCGATGCGGTCCAGCGTCGCATCCCTGGCGACGCGAACCTCGCCATGCTTGAGGCGGAAGCTCGAAATCATCTCGGCGGACGACTCGGCCGCGGCCGTTGCCGCCTGCGCCAGCAGCAGGCACACCGCAATCATGCAGGTCGCTACTCGCGCGGACTTGCGCAACTCGCTCACTCCTCGCCTGGCGAGAGCAGGCGACGATCGCGCCATCTCGCGCAGTTCCGGTTTCATCTGCAGCATGTCGCTTCGCTTGGCCCCCGTCCGATCCAGACCAGATTGAATTACTTCACGAATTGGAGTTGCGCACATGTGATTCCGACGCAAGCCCCGTTCTCGCGCGTTTCTTTTGTTTTTCCGTGAGGTCGATGATATGTTACCTAGCTGTCATCAAACTGTTATACAGCCATAATGTCGGAATCCAATGCGATAGCACTGGGCGGGGCCGGTGTTCGTGCCGGCGCCGGTCCAAACGGTGATCTCACCCTTCACGGCAAGAAGGGCGGCGAAAGCCCCACGCCGTCCCATGCGCAAGAGGCGACCATGCGCCGGCGCGTCGATG
>JAFAUV010000189.1 GCA_019243075.1 Bradyrhizobium sp. | reverse complement strand
CTTCTGGATGGTCGGCAGGTCGATGACGCCGAGCGCGCGCACTTTCGCGATATCGGTCGGGTCGGTAATGCCGGCCTGCTTCATGGCATTGCAGGTCCGCTGCACCACGCGGGTGATGCCGGTCTCGCCGACGAACATGTGATGGGCTTCCTCGGTCAGCATGAAGCGACAGGTGCGCGACAACGGATCGAAGCCGGACTGCGCGAGCGAGTGCAGCTGCATCTTGCCGTCGCGGTCGGTGAAATAGGTGAACATGAAGAAGGACAGCCAGTCCGGCGTCTTCTCGTTGAAGGCGCCGAGCATACGTGGGCTGTCCTCGTCTCCGGAGCGGCGGCGCAAGAGCTCGTCGGCCTCCTCGCGGCCGTCGCGGCCGAAATATTTCTGCAGCAGATAGACCATCGCCCAGAGATGGCGGCCTTCCTCGACATTGACCTGGAACAGGTTGCGCAAATCATAGAGCGAGGGCGCGGTCTTGCCGAGATGACGCTGCTGCTCGACGGAAGCGGGCTCGGTGTCGCCCTGGATCACGATCAGGCGGCGCAGCATGGCGCGATATTCGCCGGGCACTTCCTGCCAGGCCGGCTCGCCATAATGCTCGCCAAAGGGAATCTTGCGGTTCTCCTCCTGCGGCGCCAGCAAGATGCCCCAGCGATAGTCGGGCATCTTCACATAGTCGAACTTGGCCCAGCCGCGCGGATCGACGGAATAGGCGGTACGGAGATAGACCAGCGACTGCTGGAAGCCGTCCGGCCCCATGTCGTGCCACCAATCGATATAGCCGGGATGCCAGCCTTCGAGGGCCTTCAGCACCTGGCGATCCTCGGACAGATTGACGTTGTTCGGAATCTTCGTGCTGTAATCGACCTGCATGATATTCATGTTCATCGCCGTGCTCCCTGGCTCGCGAATGGCGAATGGCGCGTAGCGAATGGAAAATCCCCTATTCGCTATCGGCCGCTCCCGTTCGCCTCACACTCTCGTCATATCGAACTTCGGCTTCTGGCCGCTGCCATAGCGCCGCAGGGCGCCGTCCTCGCCGACCGCGTTGGGGCGCTGGAAGATCCAGTTCTGCCACGCGGTCAGACGCGCGAAGATTTTCGATTCCATGGTCTCAGGCCCGACGAAGCGCAGATTGGCTTCCATGCCGGTGAGACTGTCGGGCGAAAAGCTGGCCCGCTCCTCGAAGAACACGCGAATCTCGTCGTCCCAATCGATGTCGTCGAGTGCGAAGGTGACGAGGCCGAGCTGCTCGGCGGCTTCCGCATCGAGCGCCGTGCCGATTTTTTCGCGGGCGCGGTCGAGATCGGACCGATCGGCCTGGAAGCGCGACTCCAGCCGCGTCAGGCCGTGGCTCATCGGATAGGGCCCGAAGTTCAGCGCGGAGAGCTGCAGCGACGGCGGCGGACGATTGTCGCCCTGGCGCGGGCCGATCAGCATGTAGGAGCGGTCGGCGGCGAATACGAGCTCGGCGAGCGTGCCGACAAAGCAAGAGCCGGGCTCGACCAGCGTCACCAGCGTGCGCGAGGTGACATCGATGCGCTTCAGGACACGCTTCCAGAACTGCCTGACCTCGTTGACCAGCCAGTGTGACTTGTTGCTTTCGAGGAAGGCGTCATGACTGAGCACATGAGCGGGATCGCCGTGCGACTTGAACACCAAGAGGGCGATCTCGAGCTCGTTGAGGCGCAGATGCAGGATCGCATCGTCGAGCTCGCGCGCGACCTGCAGCGGCCAGAACGCGGCGCCCTGCGCGATCATGCCGTCGATATCGGCCGGCGCCGCAGCCTCCGGCGCCTTGAGCGAAATCATGGCCGTCCGCGCGGCTCGGTCGACGTCGACGCTGACAAAACCATAGCGGATGCCGCTCTCGTCGATCAGGCGATTGAGCGGCGCAAGCGCGATGCCCTTGCCATTGCCGTTGCGGCCGGAACTGGCCGCGAGTTCCTCGGCGCGCTCGGCGATTCTGGCTTCCAGCTTGGAGTTCGGCGCGATTTCATCGACCAGGCGCCAGGCGACGGCGCGCTTGCCCTTGATGCCTTCCTCGATGGTGCAGAAGAAATCGGCATGGTCGCGGCGCACCTTGCGCTTGTCGACGACGCGGGTCAGTCCGCCGGTGCCCGGCAGCACCGCGAGCAGCGGCACTTCCGGCAGTGCGACGGCCGCAGCACCATCGTCGGCGAGGATGATGTGGTCGGTCGCGAGCGCCAGCTCGTAGCCGCCGCCGGCGGCGGTGCCGTTGATGACGGCGATATAACGCTGGCCGGAATGTTCGGACGAGTCCTCGAGGCCGTTGCGGGTCTCATTGGTGAATTTGCAGAAATTGACCTTGTGCGCGTGGGTCGCGCCCGCCAGCATGCGGATATTGGCGCCGGCACAGAACACGCGGTTCTTGCCCGAGCGGATGACCACGACCTTCACCTCTGGGTGCTCGAAGCGCAGCCGCTGCACGGCATCCGCGAGCTCGATGTCGACGCCGAGGTCGTAGGAATTGAGCTTCAGCTGATAGCCCTCGAACAGGCCGCCGTCCTCGTCGACATCCATGGTCAAGGTCGCGGTGTCGCCATCGACCGCGAGCTTCCAGTGCCGGTAGCGCGACGGATCGGTCTGAAAATCGATGTAAGTCGCCCCGCCCGCCAGCACGCGGTCTTCACCGGCCATGAACCACCCTTGAGCTTTATGCGTTAATCGATTTTCATGCACTATAGTGCATATTCCTGCAGCTGTCCATTCGAAAACGCAAAATTATGCATTTTGTTTCATATTGGTGGCGGGGCGCGAAAGCGAAGGCAGCCGGAATGCCGCCACCGATGCGTCAGGCGGCCCCCAGCACGGCGGTGGCGATTTCCGAGATCGCATTCAGCGTCGCGCCGGGCGCCTCGCGATGCGGCGAATGTCCGGTCCCCCCCAGGATGGTTACATCGACCGGGCAGTAGCACTCGTCGCGCGCGATCTCGACCTGTCGCATCGTCCCATACTGGTCGTCGGCACCCTGGATGATGGCGATGGGGACGCGGATATAGGCGAGATATTCGGATATGTCCCAATTGCGGAATTTCGGGTCGAGCCAAGCGCCGCTCCAGCCACGGAAGGCGTTGTCGACGTCCTTGTGCCAGCGCGCGAGCTTCTCGCGCAGGTTCGTGGTCTCATAGGCAGCCGTGGTCTCCTCGATCGCTTTCAACCCCATGTCTTCGACGATGAAATGCGGTGCCAGCAACACGAGCCCGCACAGCCGATGATCCTGCACGCCGCCGGCATAGATCGCCGCAATTGAGGCGCCGTCGGAATGGCCGACGAGCAGGCCGCGCCGAAAGCCGATGGCGTCGAGCAGCTTTGGCAGCATGTCGAGCGCCTCGACCTGCATATAGTCGAGCGGCCGCGGCAGCTTCACCGCTGACGAGGCGCCGTAGCCGGCGCGCGAATAGACGAACACGCCGAGGCCGGTTGCGGCCTGCAGCGCTTCCGGGAAATCGCCCCACAACGCCACCGAGCCGAGGCCTTCATGCAGCAGCACGAGGGTGGGCGCCTGATCGGGCGGTGGACCGAGCATGCGGTATTCGAGGTCGGAGTTGTTGATGGAGAGGAAGCCGGAGGGGGCAAGCGTCATTTCGTTGCTCTCACTGATTCGTCAGGGCCGGGCTTGACCCGGCCATCCATCTTCAAAAAGGACTCTTGCCAACTCTTGCCAAGAAGATGGATGCGCGGTCGAGCCCTCGCATGACGATGTCAATTAACTCGCCGCACCATCGCGCAACTTGAAACGCTGGATCTTTCCCGTCGCGGTCTTTGGCAGCGCATCCACGGCCTCGATCCAGCGCGGATATTTCCAGACCCCGATCTTCTGCTTGACGTATTCCTTCAGCGCTTCGTCGAGACCGTCCGCCCTGGCATCCGGTCGCAGCACCACAAAGGCCTTCGGCTTCAAGAGCCCCTCCGGATCGGCTTCCGGCACCACGGCCGCCTCCAACACCGAGGGATGCGTGATCAGCGCGCTTTCGACCTCGAAAGGCGAGACCCAGATGCCCGACACCTTGAACATGTCGTCGCTTCTGCCGCAGAAAGTGTAGCGGCCGTCGGCATCGCGCACATATTTGTCGCCGGTACGCGTCCAGTAGCCCTCGAAGGTCGAGCGGCTCTTGCTGCGTTGATTCCAGTAGCCTTCGCCGGCCGAGGGCGCGTGCACCAGCATCTCGCCGACCTCGCCGTCCGCAACCTCGGCGCCATTCTCGCCCACGAGG
>JAFAUV010000194.1 GCA_019243075.1 Bradyrhizobium sp. | reverse complement strand
GTGGCGATTTCGGTGGCGCGAACATGTTCCGGCGTATCGATCGCCGGCACGCAGGCCGCGATGTTTTCAGCGAGACCGATCCTGGTTCCCGGGCGCGCCTTGGCCCGGATCGCCTGCACCGCAAGTCCGTGGCCGAGCACGACGTTGTGGCGGGCCTGATTCAACTGGCCGGTCGGCAGTTTGAGGCCGGGCGCATCGATGCCCCAGCCGTAGCCGAAATTGAGGAAACGCCCGGCCTCGTTGATGGTGAAGAAGCTTTTGACGCGGTCGCTCAGGCGCTCGGCCACATAGCCGGAATAATCGCCAAAGGCCTTCGATGTGTCGCTGGACCGCCAGCCGCCGGCGCGGTCCTCCAGCGCCTGCGGCAGGTCCCAATGATAGAGCGTGGCGTAGGGCTCGACACCGTTCGCCAGCAGCTCGTCGACCAGGCGGTTGTAGAAGTCGAGGCCTTTCGGGTTCGGCGTGCCGGTGCCGTTCGGAAACACGCGCGGCCAGGCGACCGAGAAGCGATAGGCCTTTGCGCCGAGATCCTTGATGAGAGCGACATCTTCCTTGTAGCGGTGGTAGTGATCGTTGGCGCGGTCGGCGGTGGTGTTGTCGCCGATCTTGCCGGGGGTATGGCTGAAAACGTCCCAGATCGAGCGCCCGCGTCCGTCCTCGTTCACGGCACCTTCGATCTGGTATGCGGAGGTCGCCGTGCCCCAGACGAAGCCGGCGGGAAATTTCGCAGGTTCCGGTGGCGCGATGATCTTGCCGTCCTGCGCCGCGGCAGGGCCATATAGGCCAAGGCCGGCAAGGCCGGCCAGCTTCGCAAAATTCCGGCGCGAGAACCTACCGGCCATCGTTTTCCCCCATCAGGCTTGCCTTGATCGGCATCGTGCCCTGCGTCTTGTCGGATTGGTATGGATCGAGCTGATAGGCGGAAACGCGGTCGATCTGGAATTCCACCATCTGTGGCGTTTCGCCGTCAACGATGCCAACGCCACCGAACCATTTGGAGCCCATCGCGAGATTGATGATCATGTACATGGGATCGTCAAACCCGACCGGTACCTTGATATCGGAGACGGGCCTGCGGTCGATGAAATAGATAATCCGGTCCTGCTGCCAGAGCACGCCGTAATCGTGGAACGCGACCGCCGCGTCCGGCAGCTCGAAATCGAAGCCGCAGGATTGGATTTTCTGCGTCTCCGGAATCCGCCAATGCGTGGTCATGACGAGATCGCCAGGCCGCTGCCCGCGTCCCTCCATGACGTCGATCTCGGGTGGCCAGCCGCCATCATTGGCGAGCAGCCAGAAGGCCGGCCATACGCCGGTGCCGACCGGGATTTTCGAGCGAATCTCGAAGTAGCCGTACTTCTGCGAGAACGAGGCCTGCGTGGTCAGGATGCCCGAAATGTAGGGATTGTCGAACAGCGCCGCCTGCAATTCCGGCGGCGTGCGGCTGGCGATGATCGAGAGCACGCCGCCCCGGACCCGGAACGGGTCGAGGCCGAGCGCGCGCAGCGCCAAGCCCCGGTAATGCGGGTCGACATAGATCTGCTGCTCGCCATTATATTTCGTCTGGCGCTTGAGCTGAGAGCGGGGGCCGCCAAAATATTGCGCCTGCGGCCAGGCCGCGCCGCCGGAGTAATGCGGCAGCCACAAGCCGTGCTTCAGCGGATGCTCGTCGAAATCATCCTCGAAGGTGCGATGCAGCGATACCGGCGTGAGATTCGCGGCGCCGATCTCATCGATACGGCGGCAGTTCTCGCCGGCAGCGTCGCGCGTTGCCAGCAGCGATAGCTCGATTGGCGCGTCCTGCAGCCGGTCCTGCGCGAGGGCCGGCGTCGGCGGCGCGAGGCCGCCGCTCAGGGCAAGAGCCAGGACCATGGCTTTCCGTGACAAAGCCGTTATCCCTTGATCAATTCGCGGGCCAGACAGCATCGCCCCGCCTAAGCCGAGGTGAAGGCATGATAAATGCCGCGTTCGAACTCGCGATAGAGTTTTAGCGCATGGGCATCGGCAAAGGGTAGCATTTGCATCATGATGACGCCGGCCATGCCGGCGGCCGGGTCGATCCAATAATAGGTGTTGAGCAACCCCGCCCAGGTGAGGCTGCCAGCCCCGCGGCCGTCCTTGACCGGATCGAGCGTGATCATGTGTCCGAACCCCCAGCGTTTGCGGACGCCGGGAAAGAAATCGACATCGCTCGACAGTGCCGGGTTGGTGGTCTTCATGATGCCGGCCTCGATATCGCCGATCTGGTTCTGCGACATCAGTGCCACGGTCGCAGGTTTCAGAATCGTGGTGCCGAAAAGGCTTCCGCCATTCAACAGCGCCTGAAGCAATGTCAGATAGTCCGGCCCGGTGGAATAGATACCGCCTCCACCGGAGAACACGGTGGTGACGACAGGCTTTTCCGCCGGCTCCGGCTTGAGGCTGCCGTCCGCGTTGCGCCGGTGCACGGCCGCTTCGCGCGAGCGTTGGCTTGCGCCGATGTTGAAGCCGGTATCGTGCATCCCGAGCGGGTCGGTGATGTGATCCCGGAAATAGCGATCGAGCGGCATGCCGCTCGCAAGCTCGACCAGCCGGCCCACCCGGTCGATGCTGCTGCCATAGGCCCATTTGCGGTCGGGATCGAAGGTCAGCGGCCTGCGCGGCAGCTTCTTGTCGGCCTGGCAGCATCTGAGATAACGGACGACGTTCGCATCCCACAAGGGATAGCTGAAGCCGGAAGTGTGCGTCAGCAGGTTGCGCAAGGTGATCGGCTTGCGCGCGGGCCGCATTTGCGGGGTACCCTTGTCGTCAAAACCTTCAAGCACGAGTAACGAGGCGAGTTCCGGATCGATCTTCTCTGCCGGTTCTTCCAGCCTGAGCCTGTCCTGCTCGACAAGCTGCATCGCGGCGACCGAGGTCAACAGCTTCACCATCGAGGCGATACGGAACACGGTATCAGTCGACATTTTCGCCGGTCCGCCGAGGCAGCGCGGCCCGAATGCGCCTTCATAGAGGATGCTGCGATCGGTCGCAGCCATGGCGACCACTCCCGGCACCTCGCTGGCTTCGACGGCGCGGCGCAGGATCGCGTCGATCGGGTGATTGCGAGCTCGAACGGGAACGGCGCGGCTGGAGGAGGAGGCGGCAATGATGGCGCCCGCGCTGGCCATGGTCAGCGTTTGCAAGGCACCGCGCCGGCTGAGCTGCCCCTTCCTTCGCATGGGCTCAATGAGATTGGTGATGCTTCGAGCCGAATATACGGCGATTTGGGCGCGCTTGTCTGCCCCCCGTGCTGGCCCCGCCGTCGATGATTCCGCCTTTGTGAAAGAAAAATCCCGGGCTGCCGCGCAGCGCCGGGACGCGGGAGCAGGCGGCGTTCAGTGCGCACCGCCGCGGGCCGCCGTCACCTTGCGCGTCAGCAGGATCGCGGCGGCGGAAAGCAGCAGCACCACGCCTAGCACCATGAAGGTGTCGCTAAAGCCCATCACCAGGGCCTGGCGCTTGACGGTATTGCCGAGCGCGACGATCGCCTGGTGCTGCGCGGCGGCCGGATCGGGCACGCCATGGGCGATGAAGTAGTTGGTCATCTCGGCGATCCGCGCACGGACTTCCTCGCGGCCGAGGTCGACCGACTGGCCGATGATGTTGGAGTGGAACTGCTCGCGCTTGGTGACGATGGTGGCCAGCACCGCAGTCCCGATCGCGCCGCCGAGGTTACGCATCATGTTGGAGATGCCGGAAGCCGCCGGGGCGTCCTGCGGCGCCACGCTGCCGAGCGAGACGTTGCTCAAGGGGGCCAGCGTCAGGGCCTGGCCGATGGCGCGGATGATGTTGGGGATCCAGAACTGGTCGCCCGAATAATCCACCGACATCGTCGTGTTCATGAAGGACGAGATGGCGAACAGGATAAGCCCGAAGGCGGCAAGGTAGCGCGCATCGATCCGCTGCATCAGCTTCGGCACCAGCGGGATCAGGATGAGCTGTGGCAGGCCGGTCCAGGCCAGCACATTGCCGATCTACTCGGCATTATAGCCCTGCACCTGGCCGAGATAGGCCGGCAGCAGGTAGATCGAGCCGAACAGACCGAAGCCCAGGAAGACGGCTGCGGTAGTGCCCATGCCGAAATTGCGTTTGGTCAGGAGCCGCAACCGCAGCAGGGGCTTCTCCACGATCAGTTCATTGGCGATGAAGAGCGAGAGGCTGACCGCGGCGATGATCGCAAGCCTGACGATGAAGGGCGAGCCGAACCAGTCGTCCTTGTTGCCTTCTTCCAGCACCGCCTGCAGCGCCGAGAGGCCGATCGCCATGGCGGCGATGCCCAGCCAGTCGCCCTCCTTCAACAGGCCGAGCTGCAGCGGCTGGCGTTCCAGCGTGAAGTAGAGAATCGTTACCATGACAATGGTCGGAATGACGTTGACAAAGAAAATGGTCTGCCAGCCGTAATTCTCGGTGAGATAGCCGCCGATGGTGGGGCCGATCGCCGGCGCAAACGTCACCGCGATCGAGAACATCGCCAGCCCGATCGGCTGCTGGGCCTTCGGCAGCTTTGTGAACACCAGCGTGAAGGCCATCGGGATCAAGACGCCACCGAAATAACCCTGCAGGCCGCGCATCGCGATCATGGAGGGCAGGTCGTGGGTGAAGGCACAGGCGACCGAGAAAACCGCGAACAGCGTCGCATGCGCCAGCATGATCTTGCGGAACGAGAACACGCGGCTGAGATAGTCGGTGAGCGGAATGACGACGATCTCGCCGATCAGGTAGGATGTCGAGATCCAGGAGCCATTGTCGATACCGGTGCCGATACCACCCTCGATGTTGAGCAGCGAGGCGTTGGTGATTTGGATGTTCAGGATCGCCATGAAGGCGCCGATCATCGCGGCGAAGATCGAGACCCAGACGATAGGGCTGGCCCTCTCGGGGTTCTGTGGCGCCGCCTGCACGGCGGCCCGGGGAACCCGCGTTTGGGATGAAAGAGCGAGGGCGCTCATGGCATCACCTCCTGGCGGCGTAAGCGATCTTTGAAGTTTCGTCCGCCTCGGCGATGGCGTGCGTCCTGGTCTGGATGCTCGGGATCACCGACATGCCCGGACGAAGCTCGATCGATGCGCCACCGTCGAGGGCGATCTTCACCGGGATGCGCTGCACCACCTTGGTGAAATTACCGGTGGCGTTGTCCGGCGGCAGCAGAGCGAATTCCTGGCCGCTGGCCGGCGCAAGGCTGTCGACATGGCCATGCACCACCTTGCCCGGGAACATGTCGACGGCGATATTGGCCGCTTGGCCCTCATGCACGTCGGTAAGCTGGGTCTCCTTGTAGTTGGCGATGATGTAGGCGCCGGAGGCCGGCACCAGCGACATCAATTGCGTGCCGGCCTGGACGAACTGGCCGGTGCGGAGCGTGCGGTTGCCGACCACGCCGTCGATCGGCGCGGTGATCGTGGTGTAGCTGAGATTGAGCTCGGCCTGGCGTTGGAGGGCAACCGCGCGGGCGGAGGCCGCGACGGCTTGCGCGAGTTCGGCCTTGAGCAGGTCGACCTGCTTCAGCGCCGAGGCCAGATTGGCCTTGTCGCGCTGGATCGCGGCTTCCGCGCCGGCATTTCGCGACTGCGCGGCCTGCGCATTCTGCACACTGCCGTAACCGGTGGCGGCGAGGTCGGTGTAGCGCTTGTTCTCCTGGCCGGCGAAAAGCTTGTTTGCAACATCGACCTCGACGGTCGCCTTCGCCGCCTCGATGATCGACTGCTGCATCTCGAGCTGCGCCTGCTTGCCGGCGAGGATAGCCTGCGCGGCGGCGACATCGGCCGTGGCCTGGTCGAGCGCGACCTTGAAATCGCGCTCGTCGATCCGCGCCAGCACCTGGCCGGCCTTGACGTGCTGATTGTCACCGACCAGCACGTCGGTCAGATAGCCCGAGACCTTCGGCGCGATGGTGGTGTTGTCGGCCTTTACATAAGCATCGTCGGTGGAGACGAGGAAGCGGCCCACGGTCCAGTAATCCCAGCCGTACCAGGCGGCGCCGGACAGCACGGCGATGGCCGCGCCGGCCAGCAGGAGCTTGCGCAATTGTGCTCCGATGTTGCGATCCTTCGGCGCGGCGACCACGTTCTCGTGATTGGCCTTTGCCAGGCCTTCGACGGCTCCGGCGGGAAACTCTTGTTCGGCCTTGAACTCGTTGGAATGACGGCCCATGTGCCCTCCCTTTTTGGCTATCCCTTTGTAATTAGACCAAAATCCGCTTCCGGCTGGCCAAAGGGATAATTAGGAAACTTGATGTTTTCCAAAATAGAGGGCATGCTCGGCCTGTCAATAGAATGACTGTCATCATCCAAAGGCATGGCTCGATGGCATGAGCGTTTTGAAGGTGCACCATGACAATTGCGAAGGCCGCCAGGCCGGGAGACAGCAATGGCGTTGCGGAAGAGGCGCGGCGCGGCCGCGGCCGGCCGCAGCTGCGCTCGGACGACGAGACCCGCGCGAGAATCCTGGAAGCCGCGCGCTACGAGTTCTCCCACAGCGGCTATGCCACCACCGGGATGGAGAATGTGGCGCGGCGCGCCGGCGTCTCGACCAAGACGCTGTATCGGCTATTCCCGAACAAGGCAGCGGTGTTCGAGGCGATGGTGACGGAGCGGATCGAAGTTTTCGTATCGATCGTCAAACTGCGCGCCTGTGACGGCGGGGATATCGAGGCGGCGCTGACTGAAGCGCTCACCGTTTGCGCCGATCTCATGCTCGATGGCGAGGTCATCGCGCTCCAGCGCGTCATCGCCGGCGACAGCGACAAGTTTCCCGATGTTGCGCAGACGTTCTTTCACAAGGCGATCACGCCGACCCAGACGGCGCTGGCGAACTGGCTGCGGGCGCAGCAGAAGCGCGGCACGATTGCGCTTGATGACGCCGATAGCGCCGCCGGGATGCTGCTCGGCATGCTCGCCATGCAGCCGCTCCGCGCCACCATGTTCGGGCACCTGCCGGCGCCGAGCAAGGAGGAGCGTGCGCAGCGCTCGGCGATCTGCGCCAAATTGTTTCTGAGTGGATGCCGCGCCTGACGCGCCGACCTGGACGAAACCGAACACGCCGGTGTGGCCGCCCTTCAGAACAGCGACGCGGCAACCAGCAGGATGGCGACTTCGGCCAGCTGCTCCATGGCGCCGAGCACATCGCCGGTCTGGCCGCCGAACTGACGGGCGGCGAGCCGCGCCAACGACAGGCCGGCGAGCACCATCAACAGCAGCGCGACGAGGGTTCCGGTCACGCCGAGCGTGAACAACAGGCAGATGACGGCAAGGATCGACGCCGCGATGACACTCGGCGACGGCGGGCGTCCGGCACCGCTCGACAATCCGTCCTTGCGGGCGACAGGGACGAACCGCATGAAGGCCGGCAGGCAGGCGCGCGCTCCCACATGCGCCGCGACCAGGGCGGCGGCGACGTAGTGCGGCTCGGCGATATCGGCAAGGGTGCTCCATCGCAGTATCAGCGAGATCGCCAGCGCACTGGCACCGAAGGTGCCGATCCGGCTGTCGCGCATGATGTCGAGCCTTTGCTCGCGGGTGTTGCCGCCAAGACCATCGGCGGTGTCGGCAAGGCCATCCTCGTGCATCACGCCGGTGAGCAGCATCGTTGCGGCGAGCGCCAGCGCCGCCGCAACTTGCGGCGCCGCGTTCAGGCGGAGCGCGAGCCAGTACACGAACGCACCAGCCAATCCGACCACGAGCCCAGCGATTGGAAAGGTCCAGCTGGCGCGCGCCACGTCGCCGTCACCGGCTGGTGCGAAAGGGCCGACCGGCAGGCGTGTGCACAGCGAAATTCCGACGCGCAGGTCGGCGACCAGGTTTTGCAGGGTTTCCGCGTACTCGTTCATCCGCTACTTCACCCGCATCGGCAAGCCCGCCACCACCAACTCGACCTCGTCGGCCGCACGCGCCACCATCTGGTTCAGGATGCCGGCGGCATCGCGAAAGCGGCGCGCCAGCGCATTGTCGGGAACGATGCCGAGACCGACTTCATTAGCGACCAGCACGACCGGGCTTTTCTGTTCGCCGAGCGCTTCGACCAGCAGCTCCGCCTCCTTTTCCCAGGCGCGCTCCGCATGCAGCAAATTCGACAGCCAGATCGTCAGGCAATCCACCAGACGCGCGCCGCGGCCATCGGTTTCAAGGAGCGCGGCGACCAGCTCCAGCGGGGCCTCGCGTTCGATCCACTCGCTGCCGCGCCGCGTACGATGCCTCGCGATCCGCTCGCGCATTTCGGCATCGAGTGCCTCGGCAGTCGCGATATAGACCCCCTGGCCGGCAAATGCGCGCACGCGCGCCTCTGCCCGCGTGCTCTTTCCCGATCGTGCGCCGCCGGTGATGAGGATGATGGCCATGGTGTCCCTGTCTTGAGCCCCGCACTAACCACCAAATTCGCACGATGACAAACCGCCAAATCGGCCCGTGAGGGCTTGCGCAGACCACACAATCTCCCGCATCAGGGGGAGGGCGGAGGAATTGGCTTGGGATTTGCGGGAGCGATGATGGTGGCAATGGTCGCGGACGCCCTATTGGGGTGGCCGAACCGGTTGTTCGTGCGCATCGGCCATCCCGTCACCTGGCTGGGCCGATTGATCGGCGCGCTGGACGCGCGCTGGAACCGTGAGACCGATGCGCCGTCTATCCGCCGCGCGGCCGGCGTCGCCGCTGCACTGCTCGTGATCGCACTGGCGGCGGGAATAGCCTGGGCCGTGCAGCACCCGGTTCCGTCGGGCCTGATCGGCAAGCTATTGCTTGGAATCCTGGCCTGGCCCTTCGTGGCGTTCCGCTCGCTTTATGATCACGTCGCGGCCGTCCGCGATCCCTTGCGCCAAGGTGATATCGAAGCTGCACGCAACAGGCTCGCGCTGATCGTGGGGCGCGATCCGGCAAAGCTTGATGAAGCCGGCATCGCCCGCGCCTCGCTCGAGAGCCTGGCCGAAAATGCCTCCGACGGTGTCGTCGCGCCGGTGTTCTGGGGCGTGCTGTTGGGGTTACCCGGCATCGTCGGCTACAAGGCTGTCAACACGCTCGACTCCATGATCGGCCATCGCACCGCGCGGCACCAGGCCTTCGGCTGGGCGGCGGCGCGCATCGACGATGTCGCCAATTTCGTGCCGGCCCGCCTGACGGGATTGTTGTTCGCCGCGTTGGCAGCAAGCGAGAAGCGATCGGCCGCAATGTCCTGCATGTGGAA
Source organism: Bradyrhizobium sp. (assembly GCA_019243075.1). Lineage (GTDB taxonomy): Bacteria > Pseudomonadota > Alphaproteobacteria > Rhizobiales > Xanthobacteraceae > Bradyrhizobium. The sequence goes on along the minus strand of JAFAUV010000194.1, from coordinate 3,075 downwards.
GGACGCGCGGCACCATCGCTCGATCAACGCCGGTTGGCCGGAAGCGGCGCTGGCAGGCGCGCTCGGCGTGCGCCTGTGCGGGCCGCGCAGTTATCACGGCGAGCTCGCGGACGAGCCCTGGTTGAACGCGAGCGCGCGCGATCCCGCAGCCGGCGACATCACGCGCGCGCTTGAAAGCTACGTCGGCGCCATGTTTGCGCTGACCCTGCTTCTTGTCGTCCTGGCGATCCTCTAGGGATTCGATGATGCTGGACCACGGCGGAAATCTCGATCTTGCGTGCAGGCTTTTCGGCGGCCGGCCGGATGACTGGATCGATCTCTCCACGGGGATCAACCGGCAGCCTTATCCGGTGGGCGAATTGCAGCAGCGGAGCTGGACCGCGCTGCCGTCGCGCACCGAGATCGAACGGCTGCATGAAGCGGCACGAAGCGCCTATGGCACAGGCGCGCCGGTGCTTGCGCTCGCGGGCGCACAGGCGGCCATTCAATCATTGCCGCGGCTGGCACCGCCGGGTCACGCGCGGATTTTGGCGCCGACCTACAATGAATACGCGCCGACCCTGCAGTCCCAGGGCTGGCGGGTGGAGGAGGTTCGTGAACTCGACGCGCTCTCCGGCGCCGATCTTGCGGTGATCGTCAATCCGAACAATCCCGACGGGCGCCAGCATGATCGAACGAGCCTGTTGACCCTGTCCTCGCGCGTCGGCCGCCTCGTCATCGACGAGAGCTTTGCCGATGCCGCGCCGGATTCATCGCTCGCACCCGCGGCGGGAGGGCCGGGCGTGCTCGTGCTGCGCTCCTTCGGCAAGTTCTATGGTCTTGCCGGATTGCGGCTCGGCTTCGTGCTGGGAGGCGAGGCCGATATCGCGGCATTGGCCGCGATAGCCGGTCCCTGGCCGGTTTCAGGCGTGGCGATCGAGATCGGACGGCGCGCGCTGCTCGATCGCGCTTGGGCCGAGGCAACAAGAACTCGGCTTGCGCGCGAGGCTCTGCGGCTGGACCATGCAGCGCGCGGGGCCGGCTGGGGCCTTGTCGGCGGCACGCCGCTGTTCCGGCTGTATGAGACCGGCGACGCCGTCGCCGCGCAGGAGCGGCTTGCGCGCGCGAAAATCTGGTCGCGCATTTTTGGCAGCAAGCCGGGATGGCTGCGTCTCGGCTTGCCCGGCGACGAGATCGAATGGACGCGCGTCGCTGCCGCGTTGTCAGCGCGCTAACGCCAGCAATCCCTCGACATCGAGATGTTTTTCCATCTGCGCGGCCAGCGCGTCGAGCGCGCTCTCGATCCTGCCGCGATAGCTTTCGTTGGAGGCGACAACGCCGAGCTGCGCGAGATAGGCGTGGCGGAAGGCATCAGATGAAAACAGCCCGTGCAGATAGCTGCCGTGCGCGCGTCCATCCGCGGAAATCGCGCCTTCCGACGTGCCGTCAACAAAAGCGAAGGGACGCGCACGGTCGTTGCCTTCGGTGCGGCCGATGTGGATTTCATAAGCCTCGATCGGCTGCTCCGTCGCGGCATGCCTGGCTTTCACGCGGGTGAGACTTTTCTGCGGCGACATTACCGTCGTGACATCGAGCAGCCCGAGCCCCGGCGCCTCGCCGGCCGGCCCCTCGATGCCGTCGGGATCGGCGACGCTCGTTCCCAGCATCTGATAGCCGCCGCAAAGCCCAAGCACATGACCGCCCCGCCTGACATGGGCGAGCAGATCGATATCCCAGCCCTGGCTGCGCAGGAAGTCGAGATCGCCGCGGGTTGATTTCGAGCCGGGCAGGATGACCAACGCCGCATCGCCCGGGATCGCCTCGCCCGGCCGCACCATCATCAGATCGACGTTCGGCTCGAGCTTCAGCGGATCAAGATCGTCGAAATTCGCGATGCGCGGCAGCGCGAGGAATACGATCTTGGGGCGGCCGGGCTTGCGCGCCTCGCCGAGCCCGAGCGCGTCCTCGGCGGGCAGCTCCCGCGCGCGATCGAAATAGGGCAGCACGCCAAAGCCGCGCCAGCCGGTGCGCTCCGCAATCATCCGAAAGCCGTCGTCGAACAGGGAAGGGTCGCCGCGGAACTTGTTGATGATGAAGCCCTGGATCATGGCAGCGTCGCCCGGGTCGATCACGGTCCTGATCCCGACCATCTGCGCGATCACGCCGCCCCGCTCGATATCACCGACCACGACCACCGGCAGGTCCGCGCGCCGCGCAAAGCCCATATTGGCGATGTCGTTCTTGCGCAGGTTGATCTCGGCGGGGCTGCCGGCCCCTTCCACCAGCACCAGATCGGATTTCGCCTTCAGCCGCGCAAAGCTTTGCATCACCGCCGGCATCAGCGATGGTTTCATCGCGGCATAGTCACGCGCCCGCAGGCTCGCCACCCGTTTGCCTTGCACGACGATCTGCGCGCCGACGTCCGTCTCGGGCTTCAAGAGCACCGGATTCATGTCGGTCAGCGGCTCGACGCCGGCCGCGAGCGCCTGCAGCGCCTGCGCGCGGCCAATCTCCCCGCCGTCGACGGTCACCGCCGCATTGTTCGACATGTTCTGCGGCTTGAAGGGCAGCACCCGGAGCCCGCGCTTCGCCGCGGCGCGCGCCAGGCCGGCGAGGATGAGCGATTTGCCCACATCCGAGCCGGCCCCCTGAATCATCAACGCGCGCGCCATGGGCCGCGATCAGAATTCCACGCCGGGCTGCGCCTTGATGCCGGAGCGGAACGGATGCTTGACCAGCGTCATCTCGGTGACGAGATCGGCGGCGTCGATCAGCTCCTGCTTGGCATTGCGGCCGGTCAGCACGACATGCGTCAGCGGCGGTTTCGAGCTTTGCAGAAACGCGACCACTTCGTTGACGTCGAGATAGTCATAGCGCAGCGCGATGTTGATCTCGTCGAGCACGACCATATGCAGATTTGCATCGACGATCAGCGCCTTCGCCTTTTCCCAGGCCGCCTCGGCGGCGGCGATGTCGCGGGTGCGATCCTGCGTTTCCCAGGTAAAACCTTCGCCCATGGCGTAGAACCGGCAGAGATCGCCAAAATGCGTGGTGAAGATGCGCCGCTCGCCGGTATCCCAGGCGCCCTTGATGAAC
>JAFAUV010000167.1 GCA_019243075.1 Bradyrhizobium sp. | reverse complement strand
GCAGGAAGCGGACCTGGGTTTGCCAGATCAGGATCGAATCACCTAGGAGAGGTCGGGTCTCCTGGAAAATTCGCTCATGAATAGCCGCGAAAGCCGGATCGCCGACCCGGAGTTCCCGACGGACCGGGACCATTCCGGCGCTTCCCTCGCCGCAGCGCTCTGCGAGGCCGGCCATGAGCACCTCCAGGCCGGCCGACCCCTTGAGGCCCAGCTCTGCTGCCGGCGGGCGCTGCAGGCCGATCCCGACCATGTCGATGCCCTGCAGCTCATGGGCCTTCTGGCCCTGCAGGCGAGGCAATACGACCACGCCATCGAGTGGATCGCGCGCGCCGACCAGCGCGACCTGAAGACCGACCATCTCTGCAGCCTTGGCATCGCGCTGGAACAGCAGGGGCTGCACGAGGCGGCTTTCAAGGCCTTCGATCGCGCAGTGCAGCTCAAGCCCCACGATGCCGAGCTGTGGTCGCACTGCGCCAGCGCGCTGGCGAGCCTGGCTCGGCCCGAGCAAGCGCTGGCGAGCTACGACCGCGTGCTCCAGCTCAACCCGCGCGACGCAGACGCGGCATTCCGCTGCGGGATGCTCCTGATCACGCTCAAGCGACCGGCGGAAGCGCTCGCGTGCTTCGAGCTGTGCGATGGATTGTTTCCGAACCACGCCGCGGTGATCGAGCAGCGCGGCCTCGCACTGCACGACTTGAAACGGTACGAGGAGGCGCTGGCCGAAAACCTTCGGGCGCATGCGCTCAATCCGGGTAGCGCCGAGATCTGCAACAATGTCGGGGCCGCGTTGCAATGGCTCCGACGGGACCAGGAAGCGCTGCCGTGGCTCGACAAGGCCCTCGCGCTGAAGCCGCACTTCGTCCGCGCCATGATCAACAAGGCCTCTTCGCTCACGCAAGTCAGGCGGATCGACGAGGCCCTCGAAGTCTATCATCACGTGCAGACGATCGATCCCGGCAACGCCGACGCCGCCTGGAATGCGGCGTTGCTCTACCTGCTGATGGGCGATTTCGAGGCCGGCTGGGCAGGGCGCGAGGTGCGCTGGCGCGCCCATATGCGGCCGGCCATCTACCCGCATTTCTCCCAGCCGATGTGGCGCGGCGAGGAAGGCATCGAAGGCAGGACGATCCTGATCCTGGCCGATGAAGGAATTGGCGATTCCATCCAGTTTGTCCGCTATGCTCCGCTGCTGGCGGCGCGCGGCGCGCGGGTGGTCCTTGCCGTGCAGGGCTCATTGCAGCCGCTGCTGACGGCCATGCCGGGCGTGGCCTTGTGCGTTCCGAGATCGGAGCCGCTGCCGGCATTCGATCTGCATTGTCCGATGTGCAACCTGCCATTCGCCTTTGCAACGCGGCTCGACACGATCCCCTCCGCGATCCCCTATCTCCCGGCGCCCGATGCGATGCGCGTGCACTCCTGGGAGCAGCGGCTGCAGGAGCGGCTTGGTGCGGCCGGGAAGCTTCGCGTCGGCCTGGTGTGGTCCGGCAATCCCGGCCACGGCAACGACCATAATCGCTCGGTGCCGCTGCGCGCGCTGTTGCCGCTGCTCGAGGCGGATGCCAGCTTCATCAGCCTGCAGAAGGAGCCGAAAGCCGACGACAGAGCGCTGATCGAGCAGGTCGGCATGATCGACCTTACCGCCGGTCTTGCCGATTTTGCGGAGACGGCGGCTCTCGTCAGTTGCCTGGATCTTGTGATCAGCGTCGATACCAGCGTCGCCCATCTCGCCGGCGCGCTCGGACGCCCGACCTGGGTCCTATTGCCATACACGCCGGATTACCGCTGGCTGCTCGATCGCGAGGACAGCCCCTGGTACCCGACGGCGCGCCTGTTCCGGCAAACCGAAACGCGCGACTGGAACGAGCTAGTCGGCCGTGTCCGCACCGAGTTGGCTTTGCGTACCCAGCTCCCGAGCTGACGGCTCAGCCGGGACCAGGCTTACGGAGGTCGGGTCTTCGCTGCTTTCGTGGCGCCAGACCCCGTCCTGGCCGAGAACGAATCCGGTGTCGCGATAGATATGTCGGACGGGCATGTTGCGAGCGGTCGGAACGATCCTGGCGGCAATGGTCGCAGACCCGGCCGCGCCGACGATGTGCCGGACAAATTGGTGTTCGACGCCCATACCCAACACCCGGCAGCTCATGACAAGTCCGGTGACCTCGCCCTGCTCGATAACGGCCGCCCCTACCAGCCCATGGTCGGCGAAACGATCCGACACGTAGAGAGCGAAGACCCGCGCATTCCAGGACGCGGCAAGGCTTGCCAGCCGCGCCGCCGTAAACTGCCGGCCGGTGGCATTGAACTGCGTGGTACGACGGAACAATTCCTCGATGCGGTCGAATTTGGCATCCGGCATCACTTGCTCGATGCGCGTCTGGACCTGCAGCGAAGCCAGATAGAATTGCTCCTCGGCCGCCGCCGCCTGCAAGCGCCGCCGCCCAAGCTGTGCTTTCACCAATTGCGTGCGGTTGACGGCTTCGTCGGTCAGCCGCGGAACCTGCAGCCTCGGATCGTCGAGCAATGCGCGACGGAGAGCAAACGGATCCTCACCCCAAACCTCGATGTCCGGCAGGAATTGCCGGACGCGATCACGCTCGACGGGATGATCGTCGATGAACAGGAACGTATCATAGGCAAAACCCAGCTCCTCGGCGATCGAGCGGATATTGTCGACCTTGTCGTTCCAGTTGATGCGGTACGTGACAAAGTCGTCGAGCGTCAACAGCCGTTCGCGCGGGTAGCAATCCGGATATTTCCAGAGTTCGCGCACCACCGCCTCGTCGTTCTTGCTGACGCAGGCAAGCACGATGCCGCGCTTCTTGAGGCACAGCAGAGCCTCATGCAGGCCGAAATAGAGTCCGATGAAGGAGAACACGCCGCTCACGGACGGCTCCCAGCCGAACGGCGCGCCGGTCTCCGCCAGCACGCCCGGCCACAGCGTGTTATCGAGGTCCACGATCACGCACTTCTTGCGCCCGAGGCCCAGCGCCGCGACCAATGTATCGATATGGGTCCGCGCGATGACGGCCTCGCGAATGTAGGGATCGCCGTCCACGATCCGGATCAGATTGTCCATTTCCGGCATCAGACCATGAACCGCGGCCTTCTCGCTTTCAGGACGCTGCAGCATCCAGCCGGGCGAGCCCATATGGGTGAAGCCGACCTGCCAGTCGTCGACCAGAGCGATGTTGCCTACGGCGGCCAGAGCAGCCGCGACATCGACGACGTAAACGTCGGGGACGGCTTCGGCCAACTCGGCGAGCGCGACATTGGCCGAACGAAAACGCGTGCGATGTCCGTGGCGCCCGCGCTCGGCGAGGCCAAGCGGCTGCACCGTCGGCTCGGGCAGATTGTCGATCAGGATCGGCGCGGCGGTTTTCTCCCGCAGCCGCAACAGGGCGTTCCTCGCCTGCGCGATATAGATGTCATGCGGCTCGCCGCCGGGCGTTGGCGTCTGGGTAATGAAATGCCGGGCATGCAAAGCGCCGAGCAGAACGGCGTCGTGCTTGTGTTCGGCAGCGAACGCGAAGTCGTCGGGGGCCGTCGCGGCGACCCGAAGATCGAACCCCCTGCGCTCCGCCTCCCGGCGAAGAAAATCGGCCTCCATATGGACGTCGCAATCGCCGAACACGATCAGGTCGAGCCTCGGTCGGCCGTTGCAGACATCCTGGACGGTCTGCGCGGCCTTGACCGTCCAATAGTCGCGTGCGCCCTCCTTCAGCTCGCGGCGGTAGCGATCGAGCAGCTCCTCGGGATCGCGCCCATGGGTTGGACCGAGCCGGGCGGCGACGGCCGCAAGCTCCTCCTCCGGGCTCCGCTCGGTCAGGAGATCGCGCTCGAGCAGCGCGCCGACCACGCCGGCCTGCACCTGTTCGTCATAGGGAAGCAGCTTTGCGATCTCGGCGAAGGCGCCCGGGAATTCGCGCCATTCCGAAAAATATCTCATCAGCCGCCCGAGCTCCTCGTCGACCTTGAGCTTCAACTGGCTGATGGCGTGAACGAGCAGGACGCTGTTCGGCGCCACGTCTATCTGATGGACGAAGCTCGATCGGCGCAGGCGCATTTTCACCTATCTTGCATTCGGTGTGCCGCCGGCAGGCTGGTTTGGCATGAGGACGCGCGAACGCGAGGATTGCCTCGGGCGCCGATCTGGGCATCCTATGGTTAAGATTTGCCTAATGAATGCGCGATTGGGGCGCGGCGCCCGGCTCCGGCGGCGTCAGGCGCGCCGACGCCGTCAGGCGCGACCGGCCAATCCGGCAGCAATATTGCAGTTGATGTCGATCAGGGGTTTCAGCTTCGCCGGATCCGGTTCGAGCTGGATCTCGATGGTTTGCCTGAGCACGAACACGCC
>JAFAUV010000105.1 GCA_019243075.1 Bradyrhizobium sp. | reverse complement strand
AGTTTGGCCACAGCGGCAGCTTTATAAAAATTCCTGTAAGGTGTTCGTAACCGATGAATTTTCGCCGCAACGAAAGTATGATGCGGGAACCGCATGAAGCGCGGTCAGCACCAGTAAAGAATGCGCCGCGTGGTTTTGGCGCTTGGTCTAAATAGAAAAAAGCGGATCGATAATGCGCTTGCTAGTGCGGTTTTTGGGCTTCCTGTTTGCGGCCGGGACCGTCGTGTTCCTGGTCGCCGTCGCCGGTGTTGCCGGCGCGATCTGGCATTTCTCCAAGGATCTGCCCGACTACTCCCAGCTCCAGGATTACGAGCCGCCCGTCATGACGCGCGTCCATGCGGCTGACGGATCGCTGCTCGGTGAATATGCCAAGGAGCGGCGTCTGTATCTGCCGATCCAGGCAGTGCCGAAACTCGTCATCAACGCGTTCCTCGCGGCCGAGGACAAGAATTTCTACGAGCATGGCGGCGTTGACTATTCCGGCATGGCCCGCGCCGCGCTGCTCTACGTGCAGAATTACGGTTCCAACCGCCGCCCGCAGGGCGCCTCGACCATCACCCAGCAGGTCGCGAAGAACTTCCTGCTCACCAACGAGGTCTCCTTCAGTCGCAAGATCAAGGAAGCGCTGCTGGCGATGCGCATCGAGCGCGCCTACTCCAAGGACAAGATACTCGAGCTTTACCTGAACGAAATCTATCTCGGCCTCGGCGCCTACGGCATCGCCGCCGCCTCGCTGGTCTATTTCGACAAATCGGTGAACGAGCTCACCATTGCGGAGGCCTCCTATCTCGCCTCGCTGCCGAAAGCGCCCGCGGCCTTGCACCCCGTGAAGAATCACGACCGCGCCGTCGAGCGCCGCAACTATGTGATCGACCGCCTGCAGGAAAACGGCTGGATCAAGGCTTCCGACGCCGACAAGGCGCGCAAGGAGCCGCTCCTCGTTGCCAACCGCGCCAACAGCACCCATACTTTCGCCGGTGAATATTTCGCCGAGGAAGTCCGTCGCGATATATTCGAGCGATATGGCGAGAAGAAGCTCTACGAAGGCGGTCTCTCAGTGCGCACCACGCTGGATCCGAAGATCCAGGTGGAGGCGCGCAAGACCATGGTGGCCGGCCTCGTCCGTTATGACGAAGAGCAGGGCTATCGTGGTCCGATCCAGAAGCTGGATGTTTCCGGCGACTGGGGCGTCAAGCTCGCCGACATCAAATCGCTCTCAGATGTCTCGCCCTGGCAGATGGCGGTGGTGCTGGAAACCAGCGACCAATCCGCCCGCGTCGGCTTCCAGCCGGGGCGCGATCTCGGCGGCGCGGTCAGCAAGGAGCGCAAGACCGGCCTCGTCTCGCTCGATGGCGTGAAATGGGCCAAGGCGGCAGCGGGGCCTGCCAAAGGCAGGACGCCGACCGCCGTGTCGCAGGTGCTTTCGCCGGGCGATGTGATCTATGTCGATCCCTTGTTCAAGGACGGCAATCCGGTCGACGGCCAATATCGTCTCGAGCAGATACCGGAAGTCTCGGGCGCCATGGTGGTCATGGATCCCAACACCGGGCGCGTGCTCGCGATGGTCGGCGGCTTCTCCTTCGACCAGAGCCAGTTCAACCGCGCGACCCAAGCCTATCGGCAGCCGGGCTCGTCGTTCAAGCCGATCGTCTATTCCTCCGCGCTCGACAACGGCTATACGCCCTCGACCCAGGTGGTCGACGCCCCGATCGAAATCGATCAGGGGCAGGGCGGAGGCGTATGGCGGCCCGAAAACTTCTCCAACGGAAAGTATCTCGGTCCGACCACGCTGCGCAACGCGCTGAGGCTGTCGCTGAACACGGTCACCGTGCGGCTCGCTCAGGATATCGGCATGCCCTTGATCTCCGAATATGCGCGGCGCTTCGGCGTCTATGACGAGCTGCCGAATTATCTTTCCTACGCGCTCGGAGCGGGTGAGACGACCGCGGTGCGGATGGTCACGGCCTATTCGATGCTCGCCAATGGCGGGCGCCGGGTCAAGCCGACCCTGATCGACCGCATTCAGGATCGCTACGGCCACACCATCTTCAAGCATGACGCCCGCGAATGCCGCGGCTGTGAGGCGCCAGGCGGCTGGAAGAACCAGCCGGAGCCGCAGCTCATCGATCGCCGCGAACAGGTGCTGGACGCCATGACCGCCTACCAGATCACCTCCATGCTCGAGGGCGTGGTGCAGGCCGGCACCGCGACCGTGGTCAAGGAGGTCGGCAAGCCGATCGCCGGCAAGACCGGCACCACCAACGAGGCCAAGGATGCCTGGTTCGTCGGCTTCTCGCCCGACGTCGCGGTCGCCATCTATATGGGTTATGACAAGCCAAGGCCGCTCGGCAGGGGCAATGCCGCAACCGGCGGCCATCTCGCCGCGCCCATCGCCCGCGACTTCTTCAAGCTGGCGCTGGCCGACAAGCCGGCGACGCCGTTCAAGATTCCGGCCGGCATCAAGCTGATCCGCGTGATCGCCAAGACCGGCATGCGGGCGGGTCCGGGCGAGACCGGCGGCACCATCCTGGAAGCGTTCAAGCCGGGCACGGCGCCGCCGGATAACTATTCCGTCATCGGCGTGGCCGATGCCGATGGCAGCCGCACGCTGATCCCGCAAGGAACCTCCCCTGACGCCGGCAGCATCATGCGGCCCGGGACCGGCGGGCTGTATTAGGCCTTGGAAGGCGTCAATAGCGTGGACGGACCGATTGCGCTTTGCGCGGTCCGCCGCTACATCCCCGTTTCGCCCTGACATAGCCGACGGCCAGGACGCCGGCCAGATCGAGAATAACATGCAAGTCGAAATCGAGCGGGTGGTTGAAGAGATCAAGCAGTCGGTCGGGCTGCTGAGGAGGCATCTTTGACGTCGAGAAATCGACGGCGCGGCTGGCTGAGCTGAACAAGCTCGCCGAAGACCCCGATCTCTGGAACGATCCGCAAAAAGCACAGAAGCTGATGCAGGAGCGCACCTCGCTGGAGGATGCGCTGTCCGGCATCGCCAAGGTCGAGCGCGAGCTCGAGGACAATATCGGCATGATCGAGCTCGGCGAGGCCGAGAACGACACGACCGTGGTGAGCGAAGCCGAGAATGCGCTGAAGAACCTGAAAAAGGAGGTCGCGCGGCGCGAGCTGGAAGCCTTGTTGTCGGGCGAGGCCGACAAGCTGAATTCCTACCTCGAAGTGCACGCCGGCGCCGGCGGCACCGAAAGCCAGGACTGGGCGCAGATGCTGCTGCGCATGTACACGCGCTGGGCCGAAAAGCACGGTTTCAAGGTCGAATATCTCGAAGAATCCCAGGGCGAAGAGGCCGGCATCAAGTCCGCCACCGTCCAGATTTCCGGGCACAACGCCTATGGCTGGCTGAAGACGGAAGCCGGCGTGCATCGGCTGGTGCGCATCTCGCCGTTCGATTCGAACGCGCGGCGGCACACGTCGTTTTCGTCGGTGCAGATTTCTCCCGTCATCGATGACAGCATCAAGATCGACATCAAGGAAAGCGACGTGCGCACCGACACCATGCGTTCGGGCGGCGCCGGCGGCCAGCACGTCAACAAGACGGAATCGGCGGTGCGCTTGACCCACATCCCGACGGGGATTGCGGTGGTCTGCCAGGCCGGCCGCTCCCAGCACAAAAACCGCGCACAGGCGTGGGACATGCTGCGTGCGCGGCTCTATGACATCGAGTTGAAGAAGCGCGAGGCGCAGGCGGCCGCCGAGCAAGCTGCCAAGA
>JAFAUV010000029.1 GCA_019243075.1 Bradyrhizobium sp. | reverse complement strand
CGCTGAAGACCTCGTCCGGCTCCTGCCCCCGGAACGGCTCGAGCAGCGCCAGTTCCTCCGCAGATGGCTTCCCCTCCGCCACCATGTCGGAGTTCTGAAACGGCGACATGGTACGCGCATAGGCACCGTACATCACCGTCTTCCGGGTCCATTCGAAATCGAAAGCATAGTTCAAGGCCTCGCGCACGCGAGCATCCTTGAATTTGTCGAGCCGTGTATTGATGAACCAGCCCTGCCCGCCCGACGGCGTCTGGTCCGGCAGCGTCTCGAGCTTGACCCGGCCGTCCTTGATGGCGGGAAAATCGTAGCGCGTGGCCCAGATCCGCGACGTGAACTCCTCGCGATAGAGATAGTTCTTGCCGGTAAAGCCTTCGAACGCGACATCGCGGTCGCGATAGAATTCATAGCGGACGATGTCGAAGTTGAAGTGGCCGCGACAGACCGGCAGATCGGCGGCCCACCAATCCTTGACACGTTCAAACTCGATGAAGCGGTTGACCTCGAATTTGCCGACCTTGTACGGTCCGGAGCCCAACGGCGTATCCAGCGTCGTCTCGTCGAAGGGCCGCTTGGCGTAATAGGCTTTGGAGAAGAGCGGCAGGCCCGCGACATAGAGCGGCACATCGCGCGCGCGCTTCGGCGCAAAGGTGACGACGACCGTCGCATCGTCGGGCGCTTCGGCCTTCACCACGTCGCGGAGCTGGACCACGAGCAGCGGGTGGCCTTTTTGCTTCAGCGTGTTGATGGAAAACGCGACGTCTTGCGCCGTGATCCCGGAGCCGTCGTGAAAGCGCGCCTCGGGCCGCAGGGCGAAACGGTAGGTCAGCCGGTCCGGCGAAATCCGCACGGACTTGGCCGCGAGCCCGTACATCGCGTCGGGCTCGTCATTGGCGCGCGCCATCAGCGAGGCAAAGGTCATGTCCATGCCCTGCGCGCCTTCGCCCTTGAGGATGTAGGCGTTGAACGAGTTGAACGTGAAGAAGGACTGGTTGTAGGCGCGCACCGAGGGGATCAGGGAAAACAAGCCGCCCTTCGGCGCATCCGGATTGACATAGTCGAAGCGCTGGAAACCGGAGGGATATTTCAGATCACCGAATGACGACATGCCGTGGCTTTCGACGCTCTCGCCCTCGGCGGCCGCAGCGGGCAGCCGCAGCCACGGCGAAGCCAGCGCGGCGGCGCCGAGGCCGAGCACGCTCCGGCGCGAAAGGTGCATTTCATGCAGCCGTCGGCTCAAGATCGCTTCCCGATCTTGGTCGCCTTGTCGGCATCCCACCACCACAGACTCGGGAGGCCCGATACGGCATATTTCGGCAGGTCGGCATGGCTGAAGCGATCCCAGCGGGCGTAGCGCAAGAATGGATAGCTGAACTGCGGCACCACGTAGAAATTCCACAGCAGCACGCGATCGAGCGCGTGGGTGGCGGCGACCAGGCCGCCACGATTCCTGGCAAAGATGATCTGGTCGATCAGCGCATCGACCGCCGGATTCTTGATGCCGGTGGTATTTCGCGATCCGGGAATGTCGGCTGTCTGCGAGCCCCAGAACTCGCGCTGCTCGTTGCCGGGGGACAGCGACTCGCCCCACTGATCGATGATCATGTCGAAATCGAAGGTGCGAAGGCGATTCTGGTATTGCGCATCGTCAACGACACGGACTGATGTCGTGACCCCGAGCCGCTCCAGCGAGGGCTTGTAAAAGAGCGCAATGCGCTCGGCCGGCGGATCGGATACCAGTATCTCGGTGCTGAGCGGCTTTCCGTCCGGCCCGAACAATTTCTGGTCCTTGAAGGTAAACCCGGCCTCTTTCAGCAAGCGCGTCGCCTCGCGCAGATTGTTGCGAATATTTTCCGAATTGCCGTTTACCGGGTTGGTGTAGGGCGTCGTGAACACCTCGGCGGGAACCTTGTCACGCAACGGTTCGAGGATTTGCAGCTCCTCGCCTTCCGGCAATCCGGAAGATGCGAGCTCGGTGCCGTAGAAATAGCTGTTGATGCGCTGGTATTGGCCGAAGAACAGCTGCTTGTTCATCTCCTCGAAGTCGAAAACGAGGTTGAACGCCCGGCGCAGCCGCGCGTCCTTGAACTGCTCGCGCCGCAAATTCGGGACAAAGGCCTGCATCCGGCCCGAACCATTGTTCGGAAACTCTTCCTTTAGCACTCGCTTTTCGGCCACCGCCGCAAAGTCATATGCGGTCGCCCACTGCTTGGCCGAGTTCTCGGCAATCAGGTCGATCTGATCGGCCTTGAAGGCTTCGAGCGCAATCTGGTTGTCGCGAAAATATTCAAAGCGCAATTGGTCGAAATTGTTCTGACCGATTTGCGTGGGCAGGTTTTGGCCCCAATATTCCTTTACCCGTTCGAGAACCACCGAACGGCCGGCGACAAACTCCTTGATCCTGTACGGAGCAGAACCGAGCGGCTTTTCGAGCGTGGTCTGCGAGATGTCGCGCTGCTTGCCATCGCTGCCGGCGCCTTCCCACCAGTGCTTCGGCAGCACCGGCAACTCGCCCACGATCTCGGGCAGCTCCCGGTTGCCCGGACCATCGAAGCTGAATTTGACGTCGCGCTCGCCCGTCTTCTCGGCCTTGACCACATGGCCATAATAGGAACGATAGAATGGGCTGTTCTTCTTCAACTGCTCGAAGCTGAAGACGACATCCTCGGCAGTGACGGGATTGCCGTCGTGCCATCGCGCCTTCGGATTGAGCCGATAAATCACCCAGGAGAAATCGTCCGGGTGAGAGGCGGATTCGGCGAGGAGGGCGTATTGCGCAGCCGCCTCGTCCTGCGAGCGGGCCATGAGCGTCTCGTAGATCGACAGGGCGGCTGCCGCGATATTGCCCTTCACGCCCATGACAGCGATGTTGAAATTGTCGAAGGTGCCGAGCGCGATCATCCGCATGGTGCCGCCCTTCGGGGCGTCCGGATTGACGTAATCGAAGCGCTTGAAGTCCGCCGGATACTTCAGGTCGCCAAACAGCGACAGACCGTGCCGCCAAGGCAATTCCGCCGCGGCCTGCGCTTTGGCCGTTTCGACGCTGGGAAGGCCCGCCAGGGTTCCGAGTGCCGGGGTCAATGCGGCCATGCTGCCGCTCCGCAGGAGCTCTCGTCGGGTAATGGCCAAATCAGAAATTCCTCTTGAGCCGAATGCCCCCGCATTCAGGGCGCAATATAAGGCAAGGATTCGACCGCCGACGTTGCTTTTTGCTCATGCAGGCCGGCGGTCGTGCGACGAAAGGCTCCGATAACAAGCCTGCAAGGGCAACTTTGCAAACAAAAACGGCCAGGCGAGCCTGGCCGTCTCGAACCCTGAGTTCACAAGGCGGCGAGTGCCGTCATTGCGCGTTACTTCGCTGCCGTCGGCAGCGGCTCCGCATTGTCGGCCAGCGTATGCAGATAGTCGATCACGTCGGCGCGCTGGCTGTCCTTCGGGATGCCGGCAAAGCCCATCGCCGTGCCCGGAATGAAGGCCTTCGGATTGGTCAGGAACTGGTTGAGGTCGTCGTAGGTCCAGGTGCCGCCCTTGGCCTTCATCGCCGCGGAGAAGTTGAAGCCGTTGCGGCCTTCACCCTTCTTGTCGCCGACGATGCCGAAAAGGTTGGGGCCGACGCGGTTCGGACCGTTCTTTTCAAAGGTGTGGCAGGTGGTGCAAACCTTGGCGGCCGCCTGGCCCTTGTCGACCGAGGCGGTCTGCAGGAGCTTCTCGATCGGCTCGGACGGTGCGGCGGCTGCGGCGCCTTCCTTGGCACCCTCGGCCTCCTTGGCGGCGATGGCAAAGCCCGGCTTTTCCGGCGGCTTGGAGGCGAACAGCGCGTTGGCAGTGAAGCTCGTCACCAACAGGACGATACAGGTGGCAAGCACCGCGCCGATGATCTTATTGAGTTCGAAGGAGTCCATTCTTATTCAGGCTCCGGGCCGGAAATGGGTCGGGGAGCGGCCCTGCCGGCCGCGGAACGGCGCTGGGATTCGCCAGTTTCGCAGCGCACCCCGAGCAGGCAGGAGATATCGGTTTGCCCGGGCTCTGGCAACCCGTATAAACGCGCCGGCTTTTGCCCAATCCCCATTATTTCCCGCCTGTTACCGAACGACCTCCAACCGCGCTTCCCATGACCCCGACCCGCATTCTGGTGCTGATTCCAGCCCGCATGGCCTCGACCCGGCTGCCCAACAAGCCGCTGTTGGAGATCGCAGGTCTGCCCATGATCGTGCATGTGCTGCGCCGGGCGGAGGAGGCGGCCATAGGCCGCGTCGCGGTCGCCACCGACACGGCCGAGATCGCGGCCGTGGTGGAAGCCCATGGCGGCACGGCTGTCATGACCCGCGTGGAGCACCGTTCCGGCTCGGACCGGATTTTCGAGGCCGCCCAAAGGCTCGACCCGCGCCGCGACGCCGAGATCGTGGTCAATCTGCAGGGCGATTTTCCGACCATCATGCCCGACACCATCCGCCAGGTGCTGCCGCCGCTCGACGATCCTGCGGTCGATATTGCCACGCTGGCCTCCGAGATCCATTCCGAGGAGGAAGACCGCGCGCCGAGCGTCGTGAAGGCGGTCGGCAGCCCGCTTGGCGGAAGGCGGATGCGGGCCCTCTATTTCACCCGCGCCACCGCGCCCCATGGCGACGGGCCGCGCTACCACCATATCGGCCTCTACGCCTACCGCCGCGCGGTGCTCGAGCGGTTCGTGTCGCTGCCGCCTTCGCCTTTGGAACGGCAGGAGAACCTGGAGCAGCTCCGCGCGCTGGAGGCCGGCATGCGCATCGACATCACCATCGTCGATGCCGTGCCGCGCGGCGTCGACATGCCGGACGACCTCGAAACCGCACGGCGGATACTTTCCAAAACCCGGGCCGCTGTTACAAGGCGCGGCAGGAGCACCGCTTGAAATGAGCAAGCTGAAGATCGCGTTCCAGGGCGAGCCCGGCGCCAATTCCCACATCGCCATTGTCGAGGCCTATCCCGACGCCGAGCCGATGCCCTGCCAGACCTTCGAGGACGCGCTCGCCGCGATCTCCTCGGGCGAGGCCGATCTCGGCATGATCCCGATCGAGAACTCGGTCGCCGGCCGCGTCGCCGATATCCATCATCTGCTTCCCGCCTCGGGCCTGTTCATCGTCGGCGAATGGTTCCTGCCGGTCCGCCATCAATTGATGGCGGTGCACGGGGCCAAGCTCGGCGACATCAAGAGCGTCGAAAGCCACGTCCATGCGCTCGGCCAGTGCCGGCGCATCATCCGCAAGCTCGGCATCAAGCCGATCGTCGCCGGCGATACCGCCGGCAGTGCCCGAGACATTGCCGAACGCTCCGACAAGAGCGTCGCCGCCATCGCCTCGAAGCTCGCGGCGCAAATCTACGGCCTCGATATCCTCGCCGAGGACGTCGAGGACGAGGCCCACAACACCACGCGTTTCGTGGTGCTGGCGCGCGAGGAAAAATGGGCGGTGCAGGGCTCCGGCCCTCTCGTCACCACGTTTGTGTTCCGCGTTCGCAATCTGCCTGCCGCGCTCTACAAGGCGCTCGGCGGTTTCGCCACCAACGGCGTCAACATGACCAAGCTCGAAAGCTACATGGTCGATGGCAACTTCTTCGCCACGCAATTCTATGCCGATGTCGACGGCCATCCGAACGACAGGGGCCTGGCGTTTGCACTCGAAGAGCTGAAATTCTTCTCGCGCGAATTCCGCATCGTCGGCGTCTATCCTGCTCATCCCTTCCGCGCGACCTTCAGCGAGACGATGGAATAATCGCCGCCTTGCCTGCGAACCAGCGCCAAAAGAGCTGCGCCGCCACACCTCAGCCGGTGCAGGCCGACCTGACGCACGAACGGAGCCATCGGTGCGCGGGATCGGCGTCCAACCTGGGATGCCACATCATGGAGACGACGACCTCCTCAGTCGGCAACGGCAGCGGGAAGGTGAACAGCCCCGCGCGCGCCGCGGCGGTCTGACGCTCGGGAACGTTGGCCACGAAATCGGTCTGTCGCGCCAGGGCGAGCGCGCCGGGAAAGCTCGGCACAACGGCCGCGACCTCGCGCTTCAGGCCTTTTGCGCGCAGCGCCTCGTCAATCGGGCCATGCGCCAGGCCGCGGCGCGACACGCTGATGTGGCGCTGAGCGGCATAGCGTTCGGCCGTGATCGGTCCTGCCGCCAGGGGGTGACCCAAGGCCGTTACGCCGACGAAGCGGTCGCGCAGCAGGGCCTGCATGCGGATTTCGGGACCGGTCTCGCCCAGCACGCCTACGTCCAGGTCGACCTGCGCCTCCCGCAGCGCTCTGGGGTCTTTTTCGGCCTTCACCGCAAAGCGCAGGCCAACGCGCGGGGCTTCACCGGAAAGCCTGCGCAAGAGAGCCCCGCCAAACTCCACAATGAAGCCTTCGTTGGCGCGGATCACGAATATGCGCTCCAGCGCAGAGAGATCGAGCGCGCTGGAGTTGCGCAGGATCGCCTGGGTCTCATCCATCAAGAAGCTCACGCGATCGCGCAGCTCGATGGCCCGGGGCGTGGGTACCAATGAACGCCCCGCCCTCACCAGGATGGGGTCGTCGAAGGTTTCCCGGATCCGGCTCAGAGTCCGGCTCATCGCCGAATTGCTGAGATGAAGTCGCCGCGCGGCTCCCGCAACGCTCCCCTCCGAAAGCAGCGCGTGAAGGGACGTCAGCAGATTGAGGTCATAGGCGGACACGGCCTGTTTCCCGTGAGGTGGCGTTCCGCGCAACTATACCTTTCCACTATTGCGCCTTCCAGCATGTTTGTCTCGGGGGCATTCTTTCGCGAAACATCGCAAGGAGCGGACGTGGCTGAGGCGAGCGCTACCACAGACCAGCTGAGCAAGCCGAGAATGGCTGACATCGTCGTCATCGTGGCCGCGGTGTTCTTGGGGTTCATGGCGATCGGCGTGCCTCTTCCGGCACTGCCGGTCTTCATTCACGATCAGCTCGGCTGTGGCGGTCTGTTGGTCGGCTGGGTGATCGCAACCCAATCGATTGCGACCCTGGTGACGCGTCCCCTCGCGGCGCGGCTGTCGGACGACAGGAGCCCCAGGGTTGCAGCCATCGCAGGACTTGGCGGCTGCGCAGCCGCGGCGACCCTGTATCTGTTCGCTTCGCTGCTCTCGACCAAGCCTGCGGCGAGCCTCGCCGTCCTGTTTGCAGGCCGCAGCGCCCTTGGCCTCGGCGAGAGCCTGCTCATTACAGGTGCGCTCGCCTGGGGCATTGGGCTCGCCGGGCCTGGCCGCGCCGGCAAGGTGATGGCCTGGGTGGGTATCGCCATGTACGGCGCCCTCGCGGTCGGCGCGCCGCTCGGCGGGGCACTGCTCTGGAGCGGCGGATTTCTCCCGGTCGCCGTCGCTGCCGCCAGCTTTCCCTTGGCTGGAATCGCGGTAAGCGGAATGGCGTCGCCGGTGGCCGGGGCCGTTCAGCCGCCGGTTTCCTTCCTGA
>JAFAUV010000248.1 GCA_019243075.1 Bradyrhizobium sp. | reverse complement strand
AGTCCGCCATTGACGGCCGGCATGTCCTTGCCATAGCGCGCCGACAGCGCGAGCACGGCCTGCCCCGGGGCGCCGCCCGGAGGGGCTGCCGGGGGCACGGCAGCAATCGATGGCTGCGTCAGCACCGGCGGCAGAGCGGGCGGTGCGGCCGCAGCCGGCGCGGGCAGCCCCGCTCCAGGACCCGAAGGCGGCGCCAGGCTCACGGCTGCGCCCGGATCCGGCACGGGGGCCGGCGGGACGGGCGGGGGATGATCGCTGAAAAGCTGGGCTTTGGCGCACGGTGCCGAAACCGCAAGCAACACCGCCGCAAACGCGAGCGCTGGCAAAAGCCGCTCGACGCGCCGCCATCGGAAGATGCCGTCACCCCCTGAGTCCATTCTCCTGCTTTTCACCGAAAACGCGGCAAATTCAAGCCTTCAGGCCCCGGCCTTTCCCGGTGGAGCTGCCGCTGCTGGCAACAAGGACGGAACCTGGAATTGTTATTTGATCCCGATACAGTCATAATAGCTGCCCAGCCGCGGCATAAACCATGCTTGCGGTACGTTCTGGCAGGACCAAGCCGCGCAGCTTAGGCTGGCCTGCCAGGAGATTTTGAAGTGCTCGAACGTTTGACCCGACGCGCCCCCAACGAATCCGAGAATGGTGACAAGGTCGGCCTCGGCAGCATCCGACGGCCGGTCATTGGCCTTGCCCTCGGCGGCGGCGCAGCGCGCGGTTTTGCCCATATCGGCGTCATGCGGACGCTGCTCGCCCACGGCATCGTGCCCAATGTCGTGGTCGGCACCTCGATCGGCGCGGTGGTCGGGGGGGCCTATGCGGCCGGTCATCTCGACACGCTGGAGGAATGGGCCCGCGGCCTGCAGGTCCGCAACATCCTCGGCTATCTCGACATCCGCCTCAATGGCTCGGGCTTGATCGGCGGCGAGAAGCTGGCGGCGCAGCTGCAAGCCTCGATCGGCGATACCCTGATCGAGGAATTGCCGTGCAAATTCGCTACCGTAGCCACTGAAGTTCGCACCGGACACGAGATCTGGCTAACGCATGGCCGGGTGATCGATGCGATGCGCGCCTCCTACGCATTGCCGGGTATTTTCGCGCCCGTCCTGGTGGGCGATCGCTGGCTGGTCGATGGCGCGCTGGTCAATCCCGTGCCGGTATCGGCGGCGCGCGCACTTGGCGCGGAAGTCGTGGTCGCCGCCAACCTTTCCAGCGACATCTTCACCCATTCCACCACGATCTACGCCCACGGCGCCCTGCCGCCAGCGCCTGTCGAGACCGACGTCGAGGCGAAGCCGCCCAAACGCGGCCTCGGAAAGTTCTTCTCGCCCGAGCGCACCGTCAAACGCGAGTTCTTCGGCGGCGGCGGCCGGCCCGGCATCTCGTCGGTGATGGTCGACGCCTTCAACATCATGCAGGATCGCATCACCCGCGCTCGCCTCGCCGGCGATCCGCCGGATATGCTGATCACGCCGCGCGTCGGCCAGATCGGCTGGTTCGACTTCCATCGCGCCGCCGATCTCATCGACTTCGGGGCGCGCGCCACCGAACGCGCTCTCGATTCGATCCAGGAAGCGATCGCCGTGCTGGCTCCGCCTGCGCGCAGCGCCGCCACGCCCAGGCTGCCTTGAGCTGCCGCGTTTTTATTTTGGTTTTTATTGGGGCATGATCCTTTCGGAAGACCGGTGCCCGCTTTTGCCGATCCGCCCCTACGCCGTCTTGATGTAATCGCGCAGCGCTTCCTGTTCGCGCTCATATTCCTGCACGCGCCGCTTGACGATGTCGCCGATCGAGATTAGGCCGACCACCCTGCCTTCCTCGACCACCGGCAGGTGCCGGAATTTGCCGATCGTCATCATCTCCATGATCGCGGCGACGGTGTCGGCGGGGCGGCAGCTCACCACCTTTCGGGTCATCACGGCGCTGACCGGCTCGTCGAGCACGCCGGCGCCGCGCTCGCTCAAGACACGCACGATATCGCGCTCCGACAGGATACCCTCGATGTGGCCGGCCATGTTCAACACCAGCACCGCACCGATCTTCTTCTCACCGAGGAGCCGTACCGCATCCGAGAGCGTTGCCCCCGGCTGGATGCTCTCGACTTGATGGCCCTTGGAATCGAGGATGGATCGCACCGTCATTGTCGCCTCCCTGGTCAGTCCGCCCTCTGGAAAAATCGGGCCGGTTTCCATCGTAAGTAGGACAACCATCTGGAGCCGCTTTCGTTGCGGCTCATCCTTCGAGAGATGATGAACGGAATCGCCGTCGCGCGCAATCCGTCACGGCGCCTGACCCAATGCTGCTTGACTAGCCCGGCGGCTTCGACAACGCACCTGCAGCATCGCTTTCGCCGTGCGGCACCGGATCGAACAGCGAGAACAGCAACAGGCCGGCAAAGAAGCCGCCGATATGCGCCTGCCAGGCGACACTCTGGCCCTCCATGCCGATCGCGATCGAGCCGACGCCGAAGACGATGTTGAGGCCGAACCAGATCGCGAGAAAGGCGAGCACCCGCCCGTTGCGCAGCGCCCCCGACAGCGACAGCGCCGGGACTTTCGCGGCGGCATCGGCGTCGCCGCGGGAGAACGACAGGAAGCTTCCTCTCACGAAGGCGAAGCGGATCGCCGCCGCCATGGTGCCGGAGACCGAAGCCGACGCGCCGATCATCGGCGCCAGCGCATGCTCATGGGTGACGAGATGGGCGAGCGCGCCGGCCGCTGCCGTCACCGCCATGAAGATGTAGAACCGCGCGGGCCCGAAACGCCGCGCCAGCGCACTGCCGAAGGGCAACAGCCACAGCACGTTGAAGCCGATATGGCGGAGATTGGCATGCAGAAGCGAATAGGTGACGAAAGTCCAGGCTTTCGCGCCCGCGCCGCCGGGAAACGTCACGTCGAGCAGCGTCGTGTCGTAGCGCTTGGGGATGAAGCCGAACACGTCGATGGTCCATTCTTCCCAGGCCGGCGGCAGCAATACGCGCAGATGAATGATCGCGAGCAGCAGCACATAGGCGGTCAGCGCCGGCGGCAGTGTCAGGATCGGCTCTTTTGCCGCAGCCGGGGGCAAATCTGCTCGCACGTCCTGGGCGGGGTTTTGAGGGGAATCCAAGGACGGGCAGACCTTTTGGCGGCGTTTGGTGAGGAGATAGTTGAGATAGGCGCCTTTGCCCTCGCTGTGCAAGTGCGCAGTCGGACAATTCCCCCTCCGCGCACGCCGGGACGCAGGCGAACGGGAGGCGAGATTTTCGCCGGGCCGAAACAAAACGAAGGGAGGGCGCTGAGAACACCCTCCCTGATCGCCTGTGGCCTTGAGTGGCTCGCGTGGGCGCGGAATACCCCGCCCACCCGCACGAGCGCGGGACCAATCTGTTTGACGCCGCCTGTGTAAGGCTTGCCCGGGAACCTGGAGAAAACCGGGAAGCGCGTGGACCCTAGCCGCATTCGAAGCGATCGCAAACCGCATCGTTAACTTAACGTTAACACCGCAAAGCGGCCGCGCCGGCCGCGCGCGGCATGGACGCTGCACCCTCCGTTCGGCACAACGTGTTTCGGGAACGCGCATGCGCAAAAGCGGGACAGATCTGTCCCGCCGGGCCATGCGGGGGTGAGTTGCGTCATGAAGCATCCGGCCAACCGGCAGTTTTTCGCTTATTGGGACAGCAAGCGGGGCGACGCGCGGGCGCCCGACCGCGGCGTTATCGAGCCCGCCGCCCTTCGTGAGCTGCTCGGCGACATCTTCGTCCTTTCCTGCGAGGCAGCGGCCGGCTATCCGTTCCGCGTCGCCGGCACGCGGGTCTGTGCCCTGTTCGGCCGCGACGTGAAGAACCAGAGCTTCACCGGCCTCTTTGCCGCCGAGAGCCGGCGCGAGATCGAGGAGATCACCGCCGCCGTTGCCGACGAGACGCTGCCCGCGGTCGCCGGCCTCGCCGCGACCTCGCCGCACGGCCCGACCAGCCATTTCGAGCTCTTGCTGCTTCCCTTCAACAGCCGCGCGCACACGCCGATCAGCCTGACCGGGCTGCTTGCTCCCTTCGGGACCCACCACGGCGCGGTCGGCGAGCTCGTGCTGACCTCGTGGCGCTACATCCATCCGCCGGTGCAGAAGCTCCTGCCCCGCGCCCTGCGCAAGCTCGCGATCGCCCGCGGTTTCATTGTGTATGAAGGCCTCCGGTAGCAAGAGACCGACCCTTGTTCCCTGAGGCGCGTTGGAACGACTTTTCGCCGTAGGCGTCTTCAACCTCGAGGAGATCGTCATGTCCGACAAGAACGACCTCGAAGGCAAGCAGGATATGGGCGGCAAACATGGCGGCCAGGCCGGCGTGCCGAAGCCGCCGCCCCGTCCGAAGAGCACCGAGCGCGATGAAGACGTCGTGTCGAAGGGCTCGAAATGATCACCGCGCGAGGCAGCACGGCGCGCGGCTTGCGGCGTTGGATCGAACGGCTGGGGCCGTACCAGTCGTTGTTGTTGCTTGCCGTGCCGACCTCCCTCGTTGAGCCGTTGAAGCTGGTCGCGGTCGCGATCGCCGGTGAGGGTCATTGGATCACCGGAACGGTCATGATCGTCGCGGTCTACGCGATGAGCCTTGTGCTCGTCGAACGGCTGTTCGTGATCGTAAAGCCGAAGCTCCTGAAGCTGCGCTGGTTCGCCAGAGTGTGGTCGAGGCTGATCATCCTGCGCTACCGGCTGACCGCTCCGTTCCGGCACGCCTAAGCGCGCTACCTGAGACGGACGATCGCGCGCCGGCCCTGCCCCGCGTCTGACGTTGATCCCTGGACCGTCAGGCTGCTCCTGCCCGGTCAGGCCGTCCATGTCTCGCCTCGTTTTCGCGCCGCCTGCGCTTGTAGACGTCGATCGCCGTGTTCGCGATCAGGATACGGCGCCGCTCTCCGCTCTGGATCATGACCTCGATGACATCGAGCAGCTCAGTGGCCGAGCGCTCGGGTTCTCCGAGTTCGCCCGTCGCCTCCAGATATTCCCAGGCGATCATGAAGGCGTTTTCGACCAGATGCGACAGCTTTTCCATGACGAGCCAACGCCGCGGCGGATCGAGCGTTCCTTACATTGGACGCTTGCGTCTTCCGTAAGGCCCCCAGATTTCCGATTCAGGATGTCGATAACCGGCATGGCTACGCGTTCTCGCGGCGCGAATGGCGTCCGAGGGATGAACCGCTCCGCCCCAAGACGGCGTGGGGAATGCCGGGTGCAAGGTGCACCCGCAGCCTCGTGTGCAAAGGTAGAAAGCACACGAGTGTAGTCACCGCAGGTTCACCGGAGCGACCCGGCATTCCCGCACGCGATTGGTGTTAACAGCCTATGGCGCGCTCTCCTCGGGGTGCCGGGCTTTTAGTCCCCGTCGCTCGCCGATGATCTCGCCGAGCTTGATCCCAGCGTCGGAGGATCAGGACCACACGCTTTGGCCGTCCGCGTCGGCGCGCCTCGTCAGCGCGCGCCATTCGCGTCCATCGCATCCTGCTCCAACGTAACTGACGATCGCGAAACGCCCCTCGGTTCGGAGCAGGACGACGCGACTCACTGCAGGTGATTTGCCCGACGGCGCAAGCGGCATTTTTGCAACGGAGGGGGTGAAGGTCGCGATCGCACCGATGCCGTTGCGAAACTTGGCCGGAACGCGCAGGCCTTGTGCGGCCATCTGGCATCGGCGATGACGGCACGAACGGGGGCGGATGCGCAAGGCGCCGCGATTGCGGCGTACAAGAGCACCGTTCCGCTTCCGTCGACGGCCATTCTTTGGGCCAATTGACCCGCGCCAGCCTTGCTACGGCTGGCGCAACGCGTCAGTCTCGCCGCCGGGTTGGGAGACGGCATGAGTGATCTTCGCGACTGGCTGCGCAGCCATCAGCTCGAGCAATATGCCGATATATTCGAGGCCAATGACGTCGATCTCGACATCGTCAGCGATTTGAGCGACGCCGACCTCGAAAAGCTTGGGCTGTCGCTCGGAAACCGGCGGCGACTGCTGAAGGCGATTGCCGGCGCAGACGCAAAACCGCCGCAAGCAAGACCTTCCGGCCAGGACGGACCGGGTCCGGGCGAGGCCGAGCGCCGCCAGGTCACGGTGCTGTTCGCCGACATGGTCGGCTCGACGGCGCTGTCGGCAAAGGTCGATCCCGAACTGCTCGGAACCGTGATCCGCCGCTATCAGGATGCCGCTGCGGGAGCGATCGGGCGCTATGGCGGCTTTGTCGCCAAGTTCATGGGCGACGGCCTCCTGGCCTATTTCGGCTTCCCGCAGGCTTTCGAGGATGCGGCCGAACGCGCGGTTCGCGCCGCGATCAACCTGCTCGCCGAAACGAGCGGCATCGAATTGCCCGATCAGGGGCGCGTGCAGGCACGTGTCGGCATCGCGACCGGCCTTGTCGTGGTCGGCGAGATCATCGGCAGCGGCACGGCGCAGGAGCGCACGATCGTCGGCGAAACCCCAAATCTCGCCGCGCGCCTGCAGGCGCTCGCCGAAGCCGACACTATTCTCGTCAGCGATACCACGCAAACCCTGCTCGGCGGCCTGTTCGAGCTCGAATGCAGCGGCGAGCATGAGCTGAGGGGCTTTGACCGGCCGGTGCGGGCCTGGCGGGTCCGATGCGAGGCGTCCGTCGAAAGCCGGTTTGCCGCGATCCACGCCGGGCGCAATCGGCCCTTGATCGGACGCTCGCATGAGATGGGCCTGATGCTCGAACGCTGGGGCCTGGCGCGGCATGGCGACGGGCAGATCATCACCGTGATCGGCGAAGCCGGAATCGGAAAATCGCGCGCGATCGAGGCGCTCATGGAGACGATCGCCGCCGAGCCGCATGCACGCATTCACCTGCAATGCTCGCCCCATCACAGCGACAGCGCGCTTCATCCGGTGATTCAATATGTCGGCCGCGCTGCCGGCTTTGCCGCGGCAGATCGCCCCGCCGCCCGCATCGACAAACTGAAGGCACGGTTCGCCCGGCGGATGACTTCCGATCCCACGGCGCTGTCGCTGCTGGCGGAGCTGCTGTCTATCCCCGTGCCCGAAGCCGCTGCGCCGCCATCGCCGCAGACACCGGCCCAGCGCAAGGCGTCGACACTCGCGCTGATCGTCGATGAATTCCTGCAGGGCGCCGGCGGCGGCCCGGTGTTGATCGTGCTCGAAGATGCGCACTGGATCGACGCGACCACGCTGGAATTGATGACGCGGTTGACCGACAGTATCGGGCGGGCGCGAGCGCTTGCCGTGGTGACCGCGCGACCCGACTTCAGCCCGCCCTGGCTGGCGCGGCCGCATGCGACGCTGCTGACACTCGGCCGGCTGGGCCGGCATGAGTGCGTCCAACTGGCAAGCGGCGTTGCTGCCGCGCATGGACTGCCGGCGCAGACCATCGCCGCGATCATCGCCAGGACCGACGGCGTTCCTCTTTTCGTCGAGGAATTGACACGCAGTGTCATCGAGTCGGCCGGCGGCGGCGATGCAGTGCCGGCTACACTGAAGGATTCGCTGATGGCGCGGCTCGATCGCCTCGGCGAAGCGCGCGAGGTCGCACAGCTCGCGGCCGTGATCGGCCGTCAATTTGCGCTGGCGTTGTTGAGTTCGGTTGCCGGGAGAAGCAGCGGCGTCCTCGATGCCATGCTGGCGAAGCTCGTCTCCGCCGGTATCGTCTTTCCCGAGGAGAGCGGCCTCGAACGCAGCTTCACGTTCAAGCATGCGCTGCTCCGCGACGCCGCCTATGAGAGCCTGCTTCTGAGCCGCCGCCGCGACTGGCACGGACGCATCGCTCGCGCGCTCGAACAGCAATTTGCCGAAGTCGTGACCGGCGAGCCGGGTTTGCTGGCCTATCATTTCGGCGAGGCGGGCCTGTCGCTGGCCGCCTGCGACTACCGCCGGCGCGCCGGCGATCAGGCCGTCAGCCACTCGGCCTATCTGGAAGCGATCGCGCATTTCTCCGCCGGGCTCGCACTGGCCGAGACGATGCCCGCGCAGGAGGGGATGCCCCTTCAACTTCAATTCCTGCTCAAGCTCGCCGCGGCACTGGTCGTCGCGCATGGCCTGCACAGCGCCGAAGCCGAGAGCGCCTATCTGCGTGCCAGCGAGATCGGCGCGAAGTTGCAGGACGCGGCGAGCGCGTTCCAGGCGAAATGGGGCCTGTGGCTCAACGCCAACATCAGGCGGAAGACGGCGCTGGCCCGCGCCCGCGCGGGCGAACTGGTCGCACTCGCGCAAGGCTCGGCCGACGAAGAACTGTTGCTGGAGGCCCATCATTGCCGCTGGTCGACGGCCTTTTTCGGCGGCGACGTGCAGGCAACCCTGGAGGGTTGCCGGATCGGGATCGGGCTCTATGACATGGCCCGTCACCGCCATCTCGGCCATGCCTTCGGTGGCCATGATCCCGGCGTGTGCGCGCACGCGCAATGCAGCAACGCCCTGCAGCTCCTGGGCGATCGGGAGATGGCCGTCCAGAACTTTTCGCGGGCTCTCGCGCTGGCCGAAGCACTCGACCACCCCAACAGCGTGGCCCACGCGCTGCACAATGGCAGCATCGGCCTGCAGCTCTCGGCCGATCGCAAGGCTACATTCGCCACCGCGCGCCGTGCGGTCGAGATGTCGGAACGCTTCGGCTTGTTGCCCTGGCGCGCCGGCAGCCTCATCCTCATTGCCTGGGCCACCGCGGAGGGCGGCGGCGTCAGCGAGGCCGCGCGTCTGATCGACGCGGAGATCGGTAATGCGGCCGCCGTCGGACCACTCCCGCAATATTATCTCGGCCTCGCCGCGGAAGTGCTGCTGGCCGCCGGTCGGCCGGCAGACAGCCTCGTCCATCTCGATCGCGCCATGGCGGGCATCGACGAACCCGGTATCGGATTTTACCTGCCGGAGATCTTTCGTCTGCGCGGGGCATGCCTGCTGGCGCTCGATCGCGAGAACACGCATGAGGCTCGCCGCGCTTTCCATTCTGCGCGAGAGATCGCGGAGCGCCAGGGCGCGGCCGTGTTGCAGCGCCGCGCCGAGGCGGCTCTTGCCGAGCTGGCGGATCGGGCAAGCGCGTAACTCGGACCATCGCCTGCGCGGCCGGGATTTCGCGACCGAGCTTCGCAAGCGAGAAACAGGACTGGTCGGCATGGCTGGACCGAGCGACCCGGCGTCTTCCATTGGTCCCAGCCGTCCGGACGGTCGAAGACTCACGCCGTCACACGCATTTTTGTCGTGACTGATTTATGACGCTGCTGTTACATTCACATGTAATTTCGATCACACGATTTCGACGAATAGCGGAGCGACGGATGAGTCTGGAGTGGCGCGTGCAGCCAAAATCACTGTCGAGGCCACTGGACTGGTCGAATCCCCTGGCATGGTGGTGGGGCTCGCTGACCCTGATCAGCGTGGCCAATATCGGCGTCTGGTTTGTGCTGTACCGGCAGTTCCATGACGCTCCGACCGGCAGCCCGGCAAGTCCGGGCGGGCTTGGGCTGATGCTCGTGCTCTGCGCGGCCTATGTGTTTGGCTGCGCGTTCCGCTCGTTCCTGCCGCGCGCCGACGTGCAGCGCATCTGCCTGTTCGACAGCTGGCTGTCGAGCGTCGCGCTCGGGCGCAGCGTGGCAACGCTCGCCGAGCTCGCCTTTGCGGCGCAATGGGCGCTCTTCCTGCAGCAGCTCGGCCGCGTCACCGGCGCGGAAACCACCCTGAATGCCGCGGCCGCGATCGTGCCCTTGATCCTGATTGCGGAATGCTTTTCCTGGTATGCGGTGCTCACCAGGCATTTCCTCGGCAACGCCATCGAGAATTCGATCTGGGCCGTCGCTTTCTTCGTGATCGGGATCGGCCTTTGCCGGCTGTTGCCGGAATTTCACGGCCTGGTGCGCGCACTCCTGGCGGTCTCGATCGCCTGCATCGCGTTCTATCTGGCGTTCCTGATGACCGTCGACGTGCCGATGTATCTGAGCCGGTGGCGCGCCGACCTCGCCGAAGGCTCCAGGCTGCTGCGGCCGCTGGAGGGGCTTTATGATGCCAGCACGCGCTGGATCGTGACGCATGACATCGCGCACTGGAAGGACGAGATCGCCTGGATGTCGCTCTATTTCAGCGCAGCGGTCTGGGGCAGCCTTGCGCTCTGCGCCTTGTACTCGCTCGAAGGCTACCTGCCGCAATATCGCACCGAAATCGCGGCGATCAGCGCGCCGGCGCAGCCGATCCTGACGGTGCTGCCGGCCGCGGCGCGCTGAGGCGCTGGCTCATGCAGCGGCTCATCGCCCTGCCCTCCGCTTTCGCTTTGGCGTGAAATTCTGTTAGGACTCCCTTGCGGGGCGCAGCGCCTCGCACAGCGAACAATGCAAACAAGGGAGGAATTGGCAGGATGTTTTCACATGTCATGATCGGGACGAATGACCTGGGCAAAGCCAAGTCGTTCTACGATGCGCTGCTCGGCACGCTGGGCGTTCAGCCCGGACATGTCGATCGCCACCGTATCTTCTGGCGGACCAAGTACGGGACCTTCTCGGCCTCGAAGCCGATCGACGGCAAGCCGGCGACCTTTGCCAATGGCGGCACCATCGGCTTTGCCGCCCGCTCGCAGGCGGAGGTCGACGCCTTCCACGAAACCGGCCTCGCCCAAGGCGGCAAGACCTGCGAGGATCCGCCCGGCATTCGCGAAGGCGCCGGGATGAAGCTCTACATCGCCTATCTGCGCGATCCCGACGGCAACAAGCTCTGTGCCGTGCACCGGATGGCGTCGTGAGACAAATCTTGAGACAAATCCTGAGACAAATCTTTGGGGCGGGTTAGCGTCAGCGCGACCCGCCGTCGAAGTCGGAGCGGCGGGTTGCGCCGACGCCAGCGGTTCATGCGAGGACATCAACTCCGTCTACGTCCGACATCGCCCTACTCCGCCGCCTGTGCGACGGGCGCCTCCAGCGCCGCGCTCACCTTTGGCGGCGACATCGGCAGGCTGTAGAAGCGCATTCCCAGCGCGTTGTGCACGGCGTTGGCGACAGCGGCCATGACCGGCACCAGCGGCACCTCGCCGACGCCCTTGACGCCCTGCGGATGTTTCGGGTTCGGGATCTCGACCAGCAGGGTGTCGATCATCGGCAGGTCGGAGCAGACCGGCATGCGATAATCCAGGAAGCCCGGATTGTCGACCTTACCGTCCCCGGTGTAGATGTACTCCTCGTTCAGCGCCCAGCCGATGCCCTGCGCGACGCCGCCCTGGAGCTGGCCCTCGACATAGCTCGGATGGACGGCGCGGCCGACGTCCTGCACCGCGGTGTAGCGGATCACCCGCACGATGCCGAGATCGGTGTCGACCTCGACGTCGCAGATATGCGTGCCGAAGCCGCCTTCGGCGCCTTGCGTGTTGAGCTGCACGCTGGCGCCGACCGGGCCGCCCAGCGACGGCGCCTTTTCCGAGAGCTCTTCCAGCGTGAGTGGCGGGAATTGACCGGCATTCGGGCTGACCGGATGCGCCGCGCCGGTCTCCCACTTCACCGCCTCGGGATCGATGTTCCAGATCTTGGCCGCGCGCTCGCGCAGCGTCTTGATCACCTGCTCGGTCGATTGGGTGACGGCCATGGCGGAAGCGAACAGCACCCGGCTGCCGCCGGTGAGATTGGAGAAGCCGACCGTTTGCGTATCGCCGATGACGACGGAGACGCGCTTGTAGTCGATGCCGAGCAGCTCGGCGCAGATATTGGCGATGCCGGCGCGCGAGCCGCCAATGTCAGGGTGTCCTGTGGTGACGACCACGTTGCCGTCCTCGGTGATGTTCACCTGCGCGGAGGATTCGCCGCCGGCATTGAACCAGAAGCCGGAGGCGACGCCGCGGCCTCTTGGGCTTCCCTGCAACGTGCCGAGCGGCGCCTTGTAGTGCTCGGAGTTCTTGGCCGCTTCCAGCGTCTCGACATAGCCGATGCGCGGGAAGGTCGGGCCGTGCGCGGCCTTGGTGCCTTCCCTCGCCGCGTTCTTCAGCCGGAACTCCAAAGCATCCATTTTCAAGGCTTCCGCGAGCTCGTCGAGCACGCATTCGACGGCGTAGGCGCCGATCGGCGCGCCCGGCGCACGATAGGCTGCGACCTTGGAACGGTTGGAGCAGACGTCGAAGCCTTGCGACAGCACATGCGGGATATCATAGGGCGCAAAGGAGCAGCCGGCCGCGCCGCGGATCGGCGAGCCCGGATAGGCGCCGGCCTGCAGGTAGAACATGCCCTGCGCGGCGGTGATCCTGCCGTCCCTGGTGGCACCGATCTTCACCGTCATCTTCGAGCCGGAGGTCGGGCCGGTGGCCCGCATCACCTCCTCGCGGGTCATCACCATCTTGACCGGACGGCCGGATTTTTTCGCAAGCAACGTGGCGAGCGGCTCCAGATAGACGATGGTCTTGCCGCCGAAGCCGCCGCCGATCTCGGCGGGAATGGCGCGGATGCTGCTCTGGGGAATGCCGGTCAGATGGGCCACCATGGCACGGACCATGAACTGGCCCTGGCTCGAACTCCAGATCGTGGTCTTGCCGTCGGCGGCGACCGAGATCAGGCAGGCATGCGGCTCGATATAGCCCTGATGCACCGGGCGCGTCGTGAACGTGCGCTCGATCACGACATCGGCCCTGGCAAAGCCCTCGGCGACGTCGCCCTTCTTGTGCTCGAGCTTGCCGACGATGTTCGACGGTCTGCCGTCGAACTTGTTCCACTCGTGCAGGATCGGCGCGTCGTCCTTGAGCGCGTCATCGATCTCGATGGCGAAAGGCAGAACCTCGTAATCGACCTCGATGAGCTTGCAGGCTTCAGCCGCGATCGCTTCCGTGGTCGCGGCCACCGCCGCGACGGGGTGGCCGGGGAACAGCACCTTGTCGCGCGCCATCACGTTGCGGCACATCCAGCGCATGTCCTGGATGCCGAGCATGACCGCGCCTTTTTCCAGCGGGAAGTCGACGACGTCGGCCGAGGTGACGACCGCCTTCACGCCGGGCAGCGCTTCGGCCTTGGCCGTGTCGATGGACTTGATCCGCGCATGCGGATGCGGGCTGCGCAGCACCTTGCCCCAGATCTGGCCTGGCATGGTAGTGTCGGCGGCAAAGGCCGCGCGACCCGTCACCTTGTCGACGCCGTCGGGACGGATGGTGCGCTGGCCGATCCACTTGTTGTCCGTGACGATGTTCATGGTGCCGTCTCCCGCATTTCCGCCGCGGCATCGAGTACCGCGCGCACGATCTTGTCATAACCGGTGCACCGGCAGAGATTGCCGGCGAGCCAGAAGCGGACTTCTTCCTCGCTCGGATCAGGATTTTTCCTGAGCAGCGCCTCGGAGGCGACCAGCATGCCCGAGGTGCAGATGCCGCATTGAAGGGCTGCGTGCTCCAGGAACTTCTGCTGCAAGGGATGCAGCGTCTCGCCCTGCGCCATGCCTTCGATGGTGCCGATCTCGCGGCCTTCGGCTTCGGCGGCCAGCATCAGGCAGGAGCAGACCAGGCGCCCGTCGAGCGTGATCGAGCAGGCGCCGCAATCGCCGGACGCGCAGCCTTCTTTCGAGCCGGTCAGTCCCAGCGCGCCGCGCAGCGCATCGAGCATGGTCTCATACGGCTCGCAGAGAAACTCCATCGGCTCGCCATTGACGGTGGTGGAAACGTGAACCTTCGCCATCTCTTTACTTCCCTCCGGCGCGCTTCGCTGCGATCGCGACCGTGCGCTTGAGGAGAACGCCGGCGGTCTTCACGCGATAGGCAATCGTGCCGCGCTTGTCGTCGATCGGACGGCAGGCGGCGCGACAGGCTTCCGCGGCCTTGTCGAGCGCGGCATCGTCGAGCTTCGATCCGGTCAGCGCCTCGCCGGCGGCATCGACGAGCAGCGCCGTCGGTGCCACCGCGCCGAGCCCAACGCGAGCGGCGGTACAGACACCGTCCTTCAGCGTCAGGCTGACGCCGAGGCCGACCACGGCGATGTCCATCTCCGTGCGCGGAATCATGCGCAGATAGGCGTCGCCGGAACCCGTCGGGCGCGGCGGCAGCGCAAAGCTGACCAGGATTTCGCCGGGCCTGAGATTGATGCGGCCCGGCCCGGCCGGCACCTTCTCGACCGGCAGTTCGCGGCGGCCGTGGGCGCCCTGGATGGTGACGATGGCGCCGGCCGCGATCATCGCGGGAACGCTGTCGCCGGCCGGCGAGCCGTTGCAGAGATTGCCGCCGGGAGAGGCCCGTCCCTGCACCTGCTTGGAGCCGATCAGGTTCACGGCTTCCAGCACGCCCGGCCACGCTTTGCGGAATTTCGGATGTTCTGCCAGCACGGCGCCGGAGACGGCGGCGCCGATGCGGAAACCGCCATCGGGGGTCTCCTCGATCTCGGTCATCTCGTCGATCTTCTTGACATCGACGATCAAGCCCGGCCGCACCAGGCCGGATCGCATCTGCACCAACAAGTCGGTCCCGCCAGCCATAATGCGGGCGGCACTTCCGGCAGCAGCGAATGCGCCAACCGCTTCA